>NZ_KV812091.1:4289-12484 GCF_001813335.1 Neisseria sp. HMSC055H02
TGTCCTGATTCAAATTTAATCCACTATATTATGGATGAAATGAAACGGTATTCTAACAGGATTTCAGGGGGCAGGGTCGTCTGAAAGTGCAAACTGTCGCCATTTTCAGACGACCCCTTTGCGCGAAATTCCGAAACCCTGCGTCGTCAAATATGCGATAATACCGCCACCTCAAACCGATTTCAGACGACCCATGCGCCTTAACGCCCGCCCCGCCCGCCCCGCCCGTTTTGCCCGTACCGCACGCCGCGGCGCGTCGGTCGTTGTTTCGTAAAACCCCGCTTTAGCGGGGTTTTTGCCGAATTGAAGAAAGGAAGCCGAATGCCCAACCCGCTTTACCGACAACACGTCATTTCCATTTCCGACCTGACGACCGAACAGCTCGAGCTGCTCCTGCAAACCGCCCTCAAGCTCAAAGCCGACCCGCGCGACGACCTGCTCGAAGGCAAACTCATCGGCTCATGTTTTTTCGAACCCTCCACCCGCACGCGCCTGTCGTTTGAAACCGCCGTACAACGCTTGGGCGGCAAAGTTATCGGCTTTGCCGACGGCGCGAACACCAGCGCGAAAAAAGGCGAAACCCTCGCCGACACCGCCCGCATCATCTCCAGCTACACCGACGCCATCATCCAACGCCATCCCAAAGACGGTGCCGCGCGCGTGTCCGCCGAGTTTTCCAAAGTCCCCGTCATCAACGCCGGTGACGGCACCAACCAACACCCCAGCCAAACCCTGCTCGACCTCGTTACCATCTACGAAACCCAAGGCCGTCTGAACAAGCTCAAAATCGCCATGGCGGGCGACCTCAAATACGGCCGCACCGTCCATTCCCTCTGCCAAGCCCTCAAACGCTGGGACTGCGAATTCGCCTTCGTCTCCCCGCCCAGCCTCGCCATGCCCGAATACATCACCGAAGAGCTCGAAGCCGCAGGCTGCCGCTACCAAATCCTGCCCGACCTCGAAACCGCCGTCGAATGGGCGGACATCCTGTACATGACCCGCGTCCAACGCGAACGCTTCGACGAACAAGAGTTCGCCAAAATCCAAGGCAAATTCAACCTCAACGCCGCCATGCTCGCCAACGCCCGCCCCAACCTGCGCGTGTTGCACCCCCTGCCGCGCGTTGACGAAATCCACCCCGACGTCGATGCCACGCCGCACGCCTACTATTTCGAGCAGGCGACCAACGGCGTTTACGCCCGCATGGCGATTTTGTCGCTGGTGTTGAACGAAGAAGTATAAGGAGCAAATATGGAAACCCCCAAACTCAGCGTCGAAGCCATCGAAAAAGGCACCGTCATCGACCACATCCCCGCAGGCAAAGGCCTGATTATCCTGCGCCAATTCAAACTGCTGCACTACGGCAGCGCCGTAACCGTCGGCTTCAACCTGCCCAGCAAAACCCAAGGCAGCAAAGACATCATCAAAATCACCGGCGTATGGCTGGACGACAACGCCGCCAACCGCCTCGCCCTCTTCGCCCCCGAAGCCGTCGTCAACACCATCGACCACTTCAAAGTCATCAACAAACGCCGGCTCACCCTGCCAGACGAAATCGGCGAAGTGTTCCGCTGCCCGAACACCAACTGCGCCAGCCACGGCGAGCCGGTGAAAAGCCGCTTCTACGTCCGCAAACAAAGCGGGCAGACCAAGCTCAAATGCCACTACTGCGAAAAAACCTTCAGCCGCGATTCCGTGACGGAGGCTTAGTTTTAGTTATAAAGCTGAACCGGCATAAATGCGAAAGGTCGTCTGAAAACTTGAAAATCAGGTTTTCAGACGACCTTTTTACATTTGGGAAGTGTTGTCGGTTTCACAACAAACGATAATTCAAAGGCATGAAAGAGAAATGACTTCCCTGCAACAATCGAATAGGGTTAAAACCGTGCAAAGAATCGAAAAGATTAGGCAAAAACGGTAAGGTGGTATAGAATCGAGCACCTATACTAATCGGATAGAGGCGTTTGTTTCAGACGACCTCTTTATTATTTGAATGTAGGTTTTAAGAAAATGACGAACTCACCTATTAAACAAACCGTAATCTTACTCAGCACAGTCTTCTTTTCCGGCGCAGTCCACGCTTCGGGCTACCACTTCGGTACGCAGTCGGTCAACGCGCAAGGCACCGCCAACTCTTCCGGCGCGGAAGCAGCCGACGCATCGACCATCTTCTACAACCCTGCCGGTCTTTCCAAACTCGACAGCAGCCAAGTTTCCGTCAACGCCAACATCGTCCTGCCCAGCATCCGCTACGAAGCCGATTCTGCACAATACTATCAAGGCGGCGATGTTTCCGGCTCGAAAAGCGGCAAAATCACCAAAACCACCGTCGCCCCGCACCTCTACGGCGCATACAAAGTCAATGACGACGTAACTTTGGGCTTGGGTGTGTACGTCCCTTTCGGCTCTGTCACCGAATACGAAAAAGATTCCGTGCTGCGCCACAACATCAACAAACTCGGCCTTACCAGCATCGACATCGAGCCGGTCGTCGCTTGGAAAGCCAATGAAAATCATGCTTTCGGTGCCGGCCTGATCGCCCAATATTCCAAAGCCGAATTGCGCAAATATTCCGACTGGGATGCCTCCGGCGCTATTAGCCAACTCGCCAGCGGCCTTGCCTCACGCGCAGCCGGTCGTCCTGTTTCCGTCAGCGCGCAAGGCAAATCTGACGGACACGCCGAAGTGAAAGGCCACGACTGGGGCTTCGGCTATCAACTCGCTTGGATGTGGGACATCAACGACCGCGCACGAGTCGGCGTGAACTACCGCTCCAAAGTAACCCACACCCTCAAAGGCTCGGCAGAATGGGAAGCCGACGGTGCATACGCCCGCCGCGCTTGGGATTTGGGCGCGCTTGCCGCCCGCGGTTACGTTCCTCGTGAAAAAGCAAGCGTCAAAATCGTAACGCCCGAATCCTTGTCCATTCACGGCATGTACAAAGCCACCGACAAATTCAACCTATTCAGCGATGTAACTTGGACGCGCCACAGCCGCTTCAATAAAGCAGAACTGGTATTTGAAAACACCAAAAACGTCGTCAACGGCAAATCCGACCGCACCGTCATCACGCCCAACTGGCGCAACACTTACAAAGTCGCGCTTGGCGGTTCTTACCAAGTGACCGACCCGCTGCAACTGCGCGCAGGCATCGCCTTTGACCGCTCGCCCGTCAAAAACGCCGGCTACCGCATGAACAGCCTGCCCGACGGCAACCGCATCTGGTTCTCGCTCGGTGCGAAATACCATATCGGCAAAAACCACGTCCTCGATGCCGCTTACAGCCACATCCACATCAACGACACCCGCTACCACACCGCCCGCGCCACCGGCAACGATGTGGACAGCAAAGGCGCATCCGGCGCGCGTTTCAAAAACCACGCCGACATCGTTGGATTGCAATACACTTACAAATTCAAGTAAACCGTTTTGCGCCGACATCAAAAGGTCGTCTGAAAACCGATATCCAGGTTTTCAGACGACCTTTTTTAATATACGGATTCAAAGGAATGCTTGGTCAACGGCGGACATAGTGGACAAAGGCGTATCCGATACCTTTCTCGCTTATGTGTGTTTCACGCAACTGCTCTTTCCATTTATCCGATGAAAATTCAGGGAAAAAAGCGTCTCCGGATACATCGAGCGACACCTCGGTCAGGCGCAAATCGGTCGCATACGGCAGGGCTTGGGCGTAAATCTGTGCGCCGCCCATGATGATGATTTCTTCGGCATCCGCACACAATGCCAATGCTTCTTCCAGTCCGGGGACGGTTTCCGCCCCTTCGGCAAGATAATCCGACTGACGGGTAATAACGATATTGTAGCGGCCGGGTAAGGGTTTCTTAGGAAGGGATTCCCATGTTTTACGTCCCATGACGACCGGTTTGCCCGTGGTATAGGTTTTGAAGAAGGCAAAGTCTTCGGGCAGATGCCAAGGCATGGTATTGTTGATGCCGATACAACGGTGGGCTGCATAAGCGGCAATCAGAGTGATTTTTTGCATGAGCATCCTTTTTTTGAGGCCTAAATTGAATATTGTAAACGATGCGGCGGACAGGTTGGTTCTTCTATTGATATTCTAAATAGGGATTATTCCAATGAGCATATAGACAATAACAAGGATACCGTTTATCATTTTTAAACGCCGTTTGTCTTGCGGCCAAATTATATTAAGTAAGCAGATTTTCATTGTCGGAAATTCAAGGGAGACAGTATGCCGGGTTCTTATGCTTTGTACCGCTGTGCGGTTTTATCGACATCCAGCGGTTCCATTGACAGTATGGCCGGACGCGACAGCACCATACATATTTTGCATTTAAACATTTCGTTTAATCATCAATGGCATGCAGACGGTTCAGATGTTAACAACAAAGAATATTGCGAATGGCGCACCAATCATCTGGATGAACCAATCAGCACGCTGCCGCCTTGCGAAGACGAATTGTCCAAAACATTCAATTATCTGGTGGAACAGGGCTATCACGAAGCCATCGTTACGACGTTGAGCCACAAATTGAGCGACTCGGCGGATGTTATCCGCAAAATGGCGGCGCAGTTTCCACAACTGAAAATCCATGTTATCGACACAGGTACCTGCTGTATGCCGGAAGGCTTTTTCGCCATGGAGGCGGAACGGCTGCTTCGGGCAGGCCTGCCTCCCCAAACGGTCGTCGCACACTTGGAAAGCCTCAAGCCTTATTGCCACATCGTATTCGGACTTTCTTCGCTCAAGTCCCTTTCTTTGGGCGGTACGCTTTCCCGCGTCGGTGCGTCTTTCGGCGATTGGCTCGGATTGCGTAACGTCCTGCACTTTTCGCAAGACAATTTGGAACGCTTGGAAACCGTTACCGACGATGTCAAAATGTTTGATTCCATTATTGCCAATACCGTCAGACTGATGAACGACAAGCCGAAAGACCAATTTATCCTCGGCGGCCTTTATACTGGCGATGAAGAACGCTACCGGCTTTTTGCCGAACGTTTTTTTGAAAAAACCGGAAGGCGGCTCGGGCAGGGCGTACCCGTATCCCCCGTTGTCGCTGCGCACGTCGGCATCTGCGGGGTCGGCGTGGGTATGGTGGAACGCATTGCCGCCCCTGCCTGAAAATTTCAAAGCAAAGCCATACCATTAAAGGCTATGGGTATTGCTCATTTGAATTGACGGCAAAAGGTCGTCTGAAAACCAAAATCTCTGGTTTTCAGACGACCTGATGATTAAATTGATGTCGGTTGGAAATCATCTGAATATTCAGTGCGGGCTTTGCTAAAAGCCTGCCATGACTTTGTGCCAGGGATAATTTGACGGGTAGGAAACAAAAAGGTCGTCTGAAAACCATGAATCTTGGTTTTCAGACGACCTTTTCACATTTTGAGTTTTACACGCCTTGTTTCAGGCTGGCTTCGATGAAGCCGTCCAAATCGCCGTCCAATACGGCTTTGGTGTTGCCGACTTCGTAGCCTGTACGCAAGTCTTTGATGCGCGAGGAGTCCAAGACGTATGAGCGGATTTGGCTGCCCCAACCCACATCGGACTTGCCTTCTTCCAACGCCTGTTTCTCTTCGTTGCGCTTGCGCATTTCCAATTCATACAGTTTGGATTTCAACATTTCCATCGCAGCGGCTTTGTTGGCGTGTTGCGAACGGTCGTTTTGACATTGCACCACAATCCCCGTCGGCTCGTGGGTAATACGCACGGCAGAGTCGGTTTTGTTGATGTGCTGACCGCCTGCGCCCGATGCGCGATAAGTGTCGATACGCAAATCGGCGGGGTTGATTTCGATTTCGATGGAATCGTCGATTTCGGGGTACACGAACACGGATGAGAACGACGTATGGCGTTTGTTGTTCGAGTCAAACGGCGAGTAGCGCACCAAGCGGTGAACGCCGGTTTCCGTGCGCAGCAAACCGTAGGCGTATTCGCCTTCCACGCGGATGGTGGCGCGGTTGATGCCCGCGATTTCGCCGTCGTCTTCTTCGAGGATTTCGATTTTGAAGCCTTTGCGCTCGGCGTAGCGGCTGTACATGCGGAACAGCATGCCCGCCCAGTCTTCCGCTTCCGTACCGCCTGCGCCTGCGGTGATGTCGATAAAGCAGTTGTTCGGGTCGGCGGGCTGGTTGAACATCCGTTTGAACTCCAAATCCGCCATCTGTTTTTCCAGTCCCGCCACGTCTTCCTGCACGGCGGCGAAACCTTCTTCGTCGTTTTCTTCGACGGTCATTTCAATCAGCATTCGGTTGTCTTCGATGCCTGAGGCGATGTTGTCGAGCGTCAACACGATGCCTTCGAGGATTTTGCGCTCTTTGCCGATTTCTTGGGCGCGTTTCGGGTCGTTCCACAGCTCAGGGTCTTCGGAAAGGCCGATGACTTCTTCCAATCGGTCTTTCTTGCCCTGATAGTCCATATAGACGCGGATGTCTTCGCTGCGCTTTTCCAAATCGTTCAGGGTGTTGTTGAGCTGGTTGATTACTTCGGCTTCCATGATTCTTGTGTGCTTTCAAAATTTTAGGTGCGTATTGTAAGGGATTTGCGGGCTTTTTTCTATGATAAAGGTCGTCTGAAAACCTGAATCTCAAGTTTTCAGACGACCTTTATGACAAAAGACTTAAATATAAAAACTAACCCATTTTTTTAAATAGAAGTGAAGTCTGCACATACCATCACATACTATTTATTTCAATGTGTTTCAGTCACAAAATGGACACACCCTAAAGAACGAAAATCCAAGCAATCTAACTTTCAGTTTGCTAGATTTTCGT
Source organism: Neisseria sp. HMSC055H02 (assembly GCF_001813335.1). Lineage (NCBI taxonomy): Bacteria > Pseudomonadati > Pseudomonadota > Betaproteobacteria > Neisseriales > Neisseriaceae > Neisseria > Neisseria sp. HMSC055H02. Next base: position 11,046 of record NZ_KV812091.1, read on the forward strand.
TTTTTGTTTTCAAAATGGAAAAATTGTAGCTAATGAAAATATTCAAATTATTATTCCTATTGATAGTTTTTATAACTAACACAATTGTAATTGTCATACAGCATGAAATTATTTCCAAACAAGAAAATATGTTGTTACAGCAACGAATGGAAATTCATATGTTAAAGGCTCAGATTAACCTTATGGACCAAGCCATTGTAATGAATAATATGATCATTAACGACAAAGTCATTTCTTTAAAAACAAACAATTAATTCTATTTGTCAACAACTTATGTAATGCTGCCTTAAAAGGCGGCATTTTTGTATAGTAGGAGTGCAAGATGTCCCTTAATCAGATATTCCGGATGAACAGAACAATCCATAATGAACAGCCCAATGGTTGGAACGGTTCGCATCTTCTTAAATGTACGCATTCATTAAATAGCCGTTCTCGGATTGATTACTTGATGTACTGCAATCTGTTGAAAACTATGTCTGACGGTCGTTTGAAAGTGTATGTTTATGGAACACGGTATCACTTAATTGAGGGCGGCCGTATCCGTTATGTAAATGACTGGCAGGCGTCCCTTGCCGAGAAATGGGATGTGAAAAAATATGAAAAAAATGATGAGACTAACTGCCTCGCTCTTTGTTATCTGCCATTCATCGGCGTTTGCCGCTGCCGCATACCCGCAATATGAGGCTTTGGTTGAAAAACATTCCGCTGCACAAAGGCTAGACACGAATTTGGTTTGGGCGGTGATGGGACGTGAAAGTAGTGGCAACCGTTATGCACTGTCTAACAAAAATGCACGGGGTCTGTTACAGGTTATTCCACCAACGGCAGCACGGATGGGGGTCAATCCCAAGCATTTGTACGACCCCGAGCAGAACATCATCGCAGGTACACGTTACCTGCGTTTTTTATGTAACCACTTCCCTGACAAATCCAGTCACGGCTGTAATCTTGATTTGGTGCTTGCCGGATACAACGCGGGTGAAGGGGCGGTTAGGAAATATGGTGGCATTCCGCCTTATCGGGAAACTCAACATTATGTCCGTAACGTCAAAGCGCGTTACGCCCGCTTGAGCGGTAATCCTGAGATTTTGGCATCCGAATCGCCCCGGTCTTTCAAAGCCAAGCCCATACCTGCCATTTCACATTCCGACAAGTCGTCTGAAAACGCTGTCAAGGTGGTGGCGCAAACCTCCGTCAAGCGTTATGCGGATTGGGATGTTTTCCAAGAATTTTGAATTTTCCCTTGGGGTAATGCTTCCGGCTCTATGCCGGTTTTTTTATATCTTTTTTATTTATAAGGAAGTAGAAATGAATACTGTTCAATCAACTGCGTATTCTGATAAACGTTTGAATTGCTGGAAAAAGGTTTTTCTTGCATCCACTGTGTTATAGTCAATTAAAAACAAAGTAGTACAATACTCAACTTTGAAGGTCTAACC
>NZ_KV812092.1:0-222 GCF_001813335.1 Neisseria sp. HMSC055H02
AAATATTATCGGCAGCGGCTCAATGCCAACCTTAAACCTGCTCCGATTTCTTCAGGGCTGTTATCCAATGATAAAATTACATCGTCTGCATCAATGGCATCCCACGCTTCCAGCTTGACATGGCGGCTCGGGCTGATTTTCAGGCAGCCGTTGTGCAGCCAAATATCCCCGCTCATCATGTTTTTAAATAGGGCACGTCTGGTTTTATAGCCCAAGTTCCCG
>NZ_KV812093.1:0-237 GCF_001813335.1 Neisseria sp. HMSC055H02
TGGAGCCATCATGACCGTCAAAACCCGTTTCGCCCCCAGCCCCACCGGCTACCTGCACATCGGCGGCGTACGCACCGCCTTGTTTTCATGGGCGTTTGCCCGCCATCATAAAGGCGAGTTCCTATTGCGTATCGAAGACACTGACTTGGCGCGTTCCACCGCCGAATCCGTCAACATCATCCTCGACGGCATGAAATGGGTCGGTCTCGATTACGACAACGCCGACAACGTCGTGTA
>NZ_KV812094.1:0-26107 GCF_001813335.1 Neisseria sp. HMSC055H02
ATGAGTGTCCAAGATTTGGGGGCCAGTTCAGTTTTCAGACGACCTTTTTGTCGGTAAGCAGTAAAGCAACGCTAGCACAACCTCGAATAGTTTTGCCTCATTTCAAACAATGGGCCAACCAAATGCCCGCTGCCGTCAATATAAACGAACCGCCGATATGGAGGAATACGGATAATGCAGCAGCCATCCACCGCCCATCCTGTATCATAGCCACCGTCTCAAGGGAAAAAGAGGACAATGTGGTCAGACTGCCTAAGAAACCGGTAATCAACAGCAAACGCCATTGAGGATCTGCGACCCATTCGGCACAAAATCCGATAAGCAAAGCCCCTATCCAGTTTGCAGCCAGCGTCCCCCAGCCCAAAATCGGCGCAGCGGGAAGCAGCAGACCAAGTATCCAACGCAATACCGCGCCGACAACCGCCCCTAGGGCAACCGGAAAAATATTTAAGAAGTTCATAATCAAATTAAAAACAAACTGAAATTACCGTACGCAAGGTCGTCTGAAAATAAAAATACCGATGTCTCCAAGCTTTTACAGACATACTTGCTTAGATTGAATCCAAAGTTCAAATAGTTCTTACCAAAGGTAACGATAAAACTGAAATAAACAGTGAGTGTTATAATAAATGAATCGACACACCCGACAGGTCGTCTGAAAAGGAGTAATCGACATGCACCGACGCGTCTTTATCGTACACGGTTTTGAAGGCAATCCGCACGGCAACTGGTTTGACTGGCTCTCGGCACAAGTCCGCGCCGCAGGCTTCCAAGCCGACGCGCTGGCGATGCCCAATCCCGAACGGCCGACCGTTTCTTCTTGGCAGTTCGCCCTCGACCAACACATCGGCAAACCCGACGAAAATACTTTCTTAGTCGGGCACAGCCTAGGCTGCATCACCCTTCTGCACTTCCTCAGCCGTCAGCAGCCCGAAAAAATCGGCGGCTTAGTACTGGCGGCGGGATTCGCCGACCCCCTGCCCCCGCTGCCCGTCCTTGATGCCTACATCAAAGGGGCCGCGCCCGAATTCGACATCCTGCGCAAAATCCAAATGCCTAAACACTGCATTGTCTCCGACAACGACACCCACGTTCCGCCCGAATTGACCTTGAGTATGGCGGAAAAACTCAAAAGCCCCGTTACCCACATCGCCAAAGGCGGACACCTGATGGCATCCGACGGCTTCACAGAACTGCCGCAAGCTTGGGAAGTATTGAAACCGATGCTTACGGGCTAGAATATCAGCCGTCAAGCACTTCAAATTTCACATTACAGGGCATCTGCCCGCCAAAAAAACGAATCGACATTCTATCACCAGCAACACCTGAATCCCGAATCCATCATGTCCGTCAACCATTACGAAAATTTCCCCGTCGGCTCGCTCGTCATGCCGCGCCGCCTGCGCAAGCCTACCCATGCCGTTTACGCTTTTGCGCGCACTGCGGACGACCTCGCCGATGAAGGCAATGCCGAAGCCGATGAACGCTTGCACGCTTTGGACGAACTCAAATCCGAACTTGACCGCATACAATGCGGCGAAACGCCGCTGACCCCGCTAATGCAACGTTTGCAACGTGAAGCTATCGCGCCTTTCAAGCTGCCGCTGCAGCCGTTTTACGATCTTTTGTCCGCATTCAGTCAAGATGTTGTCAAAACCCGTTATCAGGATTTTGGCGACCTGATCGATTACTGCCGCCGTTCCGCCAATCCGGTCGGGCGCATTATGCTGCACCTGTACGGACAAACCGACGAAGTCAGCATCGCCCAAAGCGACGGCATCTGTACCGCGTTGCAACTCATCAACTTTTGGCAGGACGTTGCCGTCGATTGGCAGAAAGGCCGTGTTTATATCCCGCAGGACGACTTGCAAAAATTTAACGTTAGCGAAGCGCAAATCGCCGAAGGTAAAGCAGATTTTGCGTTTCAAAGACTGATGGCGTATGAATGCAACCGCGCGTTCCAAATGCTCAAAGGCGGTTCGCCCTTGGGTAAAACGCTGAAAGGCCGTTTGGGATTTGAATTGCGGATGATTATTGTCGGCGGACAACTGATTTTGCAGAAACTGGACGGCTGCAAATACGATATGTTTACACAACGCCCTATTTTGGATAAAAAAGATTGGCTGATTATTTTGAAACGGGCATTCTTGAAGAAATAAACCGGCCGGCGCAAAAGGTCGCCTGAAAACTCAGCTTCAAGGCTGTTTTCAGACGACCTCATCACAGCCCTCTCATCAAATGTATCTTGAAAAATAGTTACCTTATCCTCGTTTGTAGTGAGAATACATCGCCAACCTAATCAATAATTTCAAATCGTAAAAATCATTCTCTTTGAACTTGGAAAGGCAACGGGCAACGCCCTACCGGTCAAATCTGCCATAAACTCATCAACTCGGAACATACATAAATCAAACGTCGTCTGAAAGCCTGACGGTTTTCAGACGACGTTTGATTTATGATCAACTGAAATGCCGGCATTCGGCTTAAGCCGCCGCCTGCCGCCATTGTGCCAAAAGCTGCTTCAATACCTCAGGCTGATCGTGTCCGTTGCGGATAGCAGCCTCCAACCATTTACACGCTTCATCTGCATCATGCGCTATGCCCGTTCCGTTAAAATAAAGGCAGGCAAGATTGTATTGCGCCATTGCATCATGGTTTAGTGCCGCTTTTTCGAACCATTCTGCCGCCTTGGCATAATTCTGTTCCGTACCGTGTCCGTTGTAATACATCATGCCCAAATTGGTCTGCGCCTTCCCATGACCCAATAAAGCCGAACGTTCATACAGCCTCAACGCTTCCGAATGATCGGGATGGCGGTTCAAACCATAATGCGCGGCAAACGCCTGCTGATAAAGTTGCTCTGCTTCCTGCTTCTTCAAAGCTTTTTCTTTTGCTTCAGCATATTCCTCAGACTTATTGCCCAAGGCAATATCGGCAAGTAGTTTCTGATGTGCCTGCATATTTCCTTTATCCGCTGCCTGACGGTAATAGCGCCGTGCCTTGATAGGATCGGGAAGCACACCCAGACCATAACGGTAAATATCGCCCAAAATCCTTAAGGCTTCGGAATGCTGCTGTGCAGCCGCTTTTTCCGCATACGCATGAGCCTTGCCGGTATTGCGTTCCACCCATTTTCCCAATAGGTAAATTTCTGCCAATCTTACCTGTGCGTCGCTGCTGCCTCCTCTTGCCGCAGCCTTCAAACGGTGTATGGCCTCTATCGGATCAGTTTCCAGCAGTAAATCCGCCAACATGGTTTGTGCGGCAGCAATCCCGCTATCAGCTGCATGGCGCAGATGAACGACGGCAAGCTGCTTGTTCGGTTCGGTTCCCTGTCCCAATTTATATTGCAATCCAAGCTGCCAATGTGCTGCAGGAAAATCTTGCTCCGCAGCTTGTCGGTAAAACAAATGTGCCTGAGCAAAATCGGGAGGCGAGGCATATTGATGGTGTTGCGCTAAAAAGTATAATGCCTGCGGATGATGCTGAGCGGCAGCCATGTACGCCCATTGCAACGCCTCTTCATGCCGCCCACCGTCATGCAAACTCCGCATCAGCTTAAGCTGGGCATGGATGATACCTTCTTCAGCCAGCTCCTTGTAAGCTGCCATCAATGTATTGAAAGGCATGCCTTGTGATTCTTGAATCTGGAGCAGATTGTATCGAGCATAAGGATGCCCGCTTCCCGCCGCCTGCTGCATCAGTCTGATACCTGCCTGCCTATCCGCCGAAATCCCTAAGCCCTGCAACAGACAGCCTGCAAGTTGAAATGCGGATTCCGCATGCCCGGCTTGCGCAGCCTGACGCAACAAAGGAACGGCTGCTTCAAAATCAGGAGGTGTCCTAGCCAAATGTGAAATTGCTTCCCTGTAAAATGTGTCAGCGGTATTCATTTTTATAATCCGATTTATCTAAAATGCGCCGGATAATTAATTTTTCTTGTTTTATGCTATACAAACCAACCGGCGGCCAAGTCGCGCAAGTTTATCAGAATTTTGCCCCCTTGTTTATTCTATTATAATAATTCTTTTATTCTCAAATATATAATACGGTAAAGTGTCGTCTGAAAAAGACGGTAAACTCGTTTATAATACGATTTTTCTTTCAGGCCGTTTTAACCATGAAAAAGGTTGAAAAAAACGTATTGGTGCTGCACAGCGCAAAACAGATGTTCGACTTGGTCGATAAAGTTGAGGACTATCCAAACTTTCTCCCATGGTACAGTAAAACCGAAGTCATAGAGCGCAAAGATAAGGAACTCAAAGCACGGCTGTTCATGGACTATATGGGTGTGCGTCAATCTTTTGCGACACACAACCACAACATTCCCGGCTCGGAAATCCGTATGGACTTGCTAGAAGGCCCTTTCAAAACCTTGCGCGGTACATGGAAGTTTATCGATTTGGGCGGTGATATGTGTAAAATCGAATTTCGTTTGGAATATGATTTTTCCAATATGCTGCTTTCTACCGTCATTTCCCCCGTATTCAACCACCTTTCCGGTACGCTGGTCGATGCATTCGTCAAAGAGGCAGACAGACGCTATGCTTGAAATCGAAATTGTTTACGGAACGGCTGAAAAACAGATATTGCGCTCAATCCGTATTGAGCAAGGAGCAACCGCAAGGACGGCTGTACTTCAAAGCGGCTTGGATAAAGATTTTCCTGAATTGGATTTGAATGCAGCCCCTTTGGGTATTTTTGGAAAAAGAGTCAAAGACGACGTTTTGTTGCGTGACCGAGACCGTATCGAGATATACCGCCCTTTACTGATTGACCCGAAAGAAGCAAGACGCAAACGGGTCGGTAAAACCCAATAAAATGCTTGAAAAGGTCGTCTGAAAACCGGTTGCTGTTTTCAGACGACCTCTCTTTGAGGAAACACAATGTCAAATAAAATCAAAATGATTGTAGGACTGGGAAATCCCGGTTCGGAATACGAACAAACGCGCCACAATGCCGGATTCTGGTTTATCGACGAATTGGCATGGCAATATAAAGCTACTTTAAAAGAAGAAAAAAAATTCTTCGGCTTAGTAGCCCGCATCAGCATATCCGGCTCAGACTTATGGCTTTTAAAACCTTCAACATTTATGAACCGCTCCGGTCAGGCAGTAGCCGCGCTGGCGCAATTCTACAAAATCAAGCCTGAAGAAATCCTGGTCGTCCATGACGAACTGGATATACCGTGCGGCAGGATAAAATTTAAATTGGGTGGGGGAAACGGCGGTCATAACGGCTTAAAAGACATTCAGGCACGCTTGGGAACGCCTGATTTTTACCGCCTGCGCTTGGGTATCGATCATCCGGGAGACCGAAATCTGGTTGTCGGCTATGTCCTGAATAAACCCAGCCCGGAACACAGGCAGCAAATTGATGAAGCCATCAATAAATCATTAAAAGCCGTTCCCATGCTGTTAGCCGGAGAATGGGAAGAAGCCGTACGTTTTTTACACAGCAAATAAATTTCAGACGACCTTTGGGAGCAAACAATGAATGAGCTTCTAGAATTAATTCAAACAGAATCTGTCGGAACGGTAGAAGAAACACTGGACTTTTTCTTATACGAATGCAGCTTGGACGAAGCACCGACCATTGAAGAAGTCAAACTATGGCGTGATGAACTGGACAAACGGGGGGATAAATTTATCCGTTTGTCCGCCATCTGCCAAAAATGGCTGGATGAGGAAACACAATGAAACTGCCTTTGAATAAGTTTACCTTGTTAGCAGCAGCTTGGTTTGCAGCAAGTATTTACGCATTACTTTTCAAAGAGTCCGGCAATGCGCCCCCTCCCTTTCCCAATTTCGACAAGGTTGCCCATTTCATTACGTTCTTTGCACAAACATGGTTAATAGCCAAAATCTTTTTAGCCGAGCAAAAACACGTGCCTTATAAAAAACTATTGATATTCGCCTTATTGTTTGCCTTCTTTAGCGAATGGGCTCAAGCAACGTTTACAACGACAAGGGAAGGCTCACTTGGAGACGGAATAGCGGATATGCTTGGCACAATGGCTGCCTTATGGTTTGCCAAAAAGGTAGAGACTGCAAAATTACAGAATCAAAAGCCTATCTGATGCCATATTCGAATACTGAAAACTTCTTAGGCAGTCTATAAAATAAAAAACCGATTCCCCATATGGAATCGGTTTTTTACAAGGGAAAATTACAGGGCATCTTTCAATGCTTTACCGGCACGGAATTTAGGAGTTTTAGCAGCAGCAATGGTCAGAGGCTCGCCGGTTTTAGGGTTGCGGCCTTGACGTTCTGCGCGTTCGCCAACGTAGAAAGTACCGAAACCGACCAGAGTTACGGTGTCGCCTTTTTTCAGAGCGTTGGTTACAGCATTGGTAGTGGCATCCAGAGCTTTTTGGGCGGCAGCTTTAGAAATGCCGGCTTCTTGAGCAATTGCTTCGATCAATTCAGACTTATTCACAATCAGTCCCTTCCTATCGTTGAAAATAATGAAATGCCCGAATACTCGGGGCTTCGTACTTTTGAGTACCTTTGCGCTTTATAGCAATTCTGAAAATACCGTGTCAAGCAAAAAATGCGGAATTGCCCTATTTTACAGGCTTTCAAGGCAAACCCGCATCTTTTGCAACACATTTTTTACAAAATCAGTGTTTGGTCGCTTTCGCCCTTGACTTAGGCTTGGCGGCTTCAACCTGTGCCTCTTCGGTACTTAAAGGCGCAACCCAAGGTGTCGGCTGGCTTTCCAATCCCAAAGCGAGGACTTCGTCTATCCATTTGACCGGATGGATGGTCAGGCCGGTTTTCACGTTTTCAGGGATTTCTTCCAAGTCTTTGACGTTGTCTTTCGGAATCAGGACATGTTTGATGCCGCCGCGCAAGGCAGCCAACAGTTTTTCCTTCAAACCGCCGATTGGCAAAACTTCGCCGCGCAGGGTGATTTCGCCCGTCATCGCCACATCGGCGCGCACCGGAATTTTGGTAAAGGCAGACACCATCGCCAAGGTCATGGCGATACCTGCGCTCGGACCGTCTTTCGGCGTTGCGCCTTCTGGAACGTGAACATGGATGTCTTTTTTCTCGTAAAAATCAGGAGCCAAACCCACTGATTCTGCACGGGAACGGACAACAGACCATGCTGCGGAGACAGATTCCTTCATCACATCGCCCAGCTGGCCGGTACACTGGATCACGCCCTTGCCAGGCAACGCCACGGCTTCGACAGTCAGCAATTCGCCGCCGACTTCCGTCCACGCCAAACCGGTAACCTGTCCGATACGGTTTTCACTTTCGGCAACGCCGTAATCGAAGCGGCGCACGCCCAAGTAGTCATGCAGGTTTTTCTCATTGACTTTAATCGCTTTAGGCTTGGCTTTGCTGGTTTTCTTGGTTTCAGACGACCTCTTCTTGTCTTCGTTCAAAGTAATCTGCATCACCACCTTGCGGCAGATTTTGGCAATCTCGCGATCAAGCGAACGTACGCCGGCTTCACGGGTGTAATAACGGATAATATCGCGCACTGCGTTTTCCTCGACCACCAATTCGCCTTCTTTCACGCCGTTGCGTTTCATTTGTTTCGGCACGAGATACTGCATGGCGATATTGATTTTCTCGTCTTCGGTATAGCCGGACAAACGGATGATTTCCATGCGGTCGAGCAATGGAGTAGGAATGTTCAAACTATTAGATGTGGCGATAAACATCACATCGCTCAAGTCGTAATCCACTTCCGCATAATGATCGGCAAACTTGTTGTTTTGCTCAGGATCAAGCACCTCAAGCAATGCGCTGGCAGGATCGCCTCGGAAGTCGCTGCCCAATTTGTCGATTTCGTCGAGCAGGAACAGCGGATTCCTCACGCCCGCTTTAGCCATGTTTTGCAGGATTTTGCCGGGCATAGAGCCGATATAGGTGCGGCGGTGTCCGCGGATTTCGCTTTCGTCGCGCACGCCGCCCAAAGCCATGCGGACATATTGGCGACCTGTCGCTTTGGCGATGGATTCGCCCAAAGAGGTTTTACCCACCCCCGGAGGACCGACCAGACACAGAATCGGACCTTTGAGCTTATCCATACGTTTTTGGACGGCAAGGTATTCCAAAATCCGCTCTTTGACTTTTTCCAAGCCATAGTGGTCGGCGTTCAACACCAAATCGGCTTTGGCAATGTCTTTGCTGACACGGGATTTTTTCTTCCACGGAAGCTCAAGCAAAGTATCGATGTAGTTGCGTACCACGGTAGATTCCGCAGACATAGGCGGCATCATTTTGAGCTTTTTCAATTCAGACAGGCATTTTTCCTCAGCTTCTTTGGTCATGCCCGCTTCTTTGATTTTTGCTTCCAACGCATCCAGTTCGCCGCGTTCGTCTTCTTCGCCCAATTCTTTCTGAATCGCTTTCACTTGCTCGTTCAGATAATACTCGCGCTGGGATTTTTCCATCTGGCGTTTGACACGGCCGCGGATGCGTTTTTCAACTTGCATGATGTCCAGTTCGGATTCCAACTGTGCAAGCAGAAACTCCATACGGCCGATAATTCCGAAGGTTTCCAAAATCTGTTGGCGCTGCTCCAGTTTCAACTGCAAATGCGCCGCAATCGTGTCCACCAAACGGCTGTTATCATCGATACCGTTGATGGTATTGATGATTTCGGCAGGGATTTTTTTATTCAACTTGGCGTATTGGTCAAACTGGGTAAGCAGCGTGCGGCGAATGGCTTCAATATCGGAATTGTCCGCATCCGCATACTCGTTGACAGCTTCGACATGGGACAGGAACAACCCGCCGCTCTCTTCAATGGTCAATACTCTGCCGCGCCGGATACCTTCGACCAACACTTTCACCGTGCCGTCAGGCAGCTTCAACACCTGCAAAACCTGCGCGACCGTACCCGTACGGTGCAAATCGGACGCCGTCGGATCTTCGGTGTTCGGGTCGATTTGCGCCAGCAAAAACACCGGATCGTCATTCGCCATTGCCGCTTCCAATGCCGCAATGGATTTCGGGCGGCCTACAAACAGCGGCAACACCATGTGCGGATAAACGACGACATCACGTAAAGGCAGGGTTGCCAATGCGCTGTATTCCTCAAAATGTTTTTCTTTTGTCGGCATATTGTTCTCTACTTGGTAATAAATTCGGAATGTGGCTTAAATTGGGATAGAAAAGCGTATTTCAAGACTTGAAAAAGCCGATGAACGCTTCTATTTTTATCGGCAACTTTTTGCGATAAAATACACGCCGTTCGAGGTCGTCTGAAAGGCTGAAAACTTTTCAGACGACCTCTCGACATACAGCACATCAGGAGTCAGCCATGACCAACCAAACCTCACTCATCGAATTCCCCTGCCAATTCCCCATCAAAGTCATGGGCAACGCGCATCCCGAATTTGAAAAAAATATCTTGGAAACCGTCCGCCAACACGCGCCCGATACCGAACCCCACCACATCACCACCCGCCAGAGCAGCAAGGGCAACTATACCGGCGCAACCGTCAAAGTAAACGTCGAAAGCAAAGAGCAACTGGACAAAATCTACCGCGCCCTGACCGATCACGAAATGGTAAAAGTAGTGTACTGATATGAAAATCGTGCATAAAGGCATGGCCGAGTACCAACCGACTTTCGAAGCCATGAAAGCGTTCAATGCAGCCCGCGACGAACATACCGAAGACGAATTATGGGTGGTCGAGCATCCGCCCGTCTTCACGCAAGGCTTGGCGGGAAAACCCGAACACCTCCTGATCCGCGACGACATACCCGTCGTCCAAATCGACCGGGGCGGACAAATCACTTATCACGGTCCCGGCCAGTTGGTCATTTACACCATGATCAACTTCAAACGCCGCAAAACCAGCGTCCGCAACATCGTTTCCGCGCTTGAAAACAGCATCATCGCCACGCTGGCGGAATACGGAATCGAAGCGGCGGCAGACCCGAAACGCCCCGGCGTTTATGTCGGTGAGCGCAAAATCGCCTCACTCGGTTTGCGCATCAAAGACGGTTCCGTTTATCACGGTCTGGCATTAAACGTAAACATGGACTTAAGCCCGTTTACCCACATCAATCCCTGCGGCTATGCCGGCATGGAAATGACGCAAATCGCGGATTTTGTCCAACCCTGTCCCACCTTGGACGAGGTTGCACAAAAACTGACCGCACACCTCGAGACACAACTCACACCGAAAGCGAACAATTAATGAGCGAAATCAAAGTTGACGATCCCAAACGCGGCGTCAAACTCAAAGGCGCGGACAAAACCGCCCGCATCCCCATCAAAGTCGTCCCCCTTCAGGAAAAACTGAAAAAGCCCGAATGGATACGCGCCAAACTGCCGTCACGCAAATTCTTTGAAATCAAAGATATTTTGCGCGAACAAAAAATGCACACCGTTTGCGAAGAAGCCTCCTGCCCGAATATCGGCGAATGTTTCAGCAAAGGCACAGCGACCTTCATGATTATGGGCGACATTTGTACCCGACGTTGCCCGTTCTGCGACGTGGGACACGGCCGCCCGAATATGCTTGACCCCGACGAACCGAAACACCTCGCAGAATCCGTCAAAGCCATGAACCTGCGTTACGTCGTCATCACCTCCGTTGACCGCGACGACCTGCGCGACGGCGGCGCACAGCATTTCGCCGACTGCATCAAAGCCATCCGCGAAACCAGTCCGAACACCAAAATCGAAATCCTCGTTCCCGACTTCCGCGGCCGCTTGGACATCGCTCTGAAAATCCTTGCCGAAACCCCGCCCGACGTGATGAACCACAACTTGGAAACCCATCCGAGCCTGTACAAAAAAGCCCGTCCGGGTGCCAACTATCAGCACTCCCTCGACCTGCTGCGCCGCTACAAAGAAATGATGCCGCACATCCCTACCAAATCCGGCATCATGGTCGGCTTGGGCGAAACAGACGAAGACGTGCGCGAAATCATGCGCGATATGCGGGCGCACAATATCGAGATGATTACCATCGGCCAGTACCTCCAACCTTCAGACGGACACCTGCCCGTCTTACGCTATGTTACGCCCGACCAGTTCAAAATCTTTGAAAAAGAAGCGTACGAACTAGGCTTCACCAACGCCGCCATCGGCGCCATGGTCCGCTCAAGCTACCATGCCGACGAGCAGGCTGCCGAAGCATTACGCGAAAGTCATGGTGGCGGTTGCGGTCATCATTGATAAATGGAAAAGACGTAAGTAATTTTAGTATTGCTTACACTGTTCGCTTTTTTGCATGACTGTTTTAAAAAGCTCTAACAACTTAATCATTTTCTGTAAAAAAGGTCGTCTGAAAATTTCAGACGACCTTTTTTCATTTCATCAACATCCTGGTGGAATCAATCCAGCTTTTTAAAATGGCGGCGACGTTCCAGCTCGCTCAGATAACGCTTGCGCAGGCGGATGGACTGCGGCGTGATTTCCACCAGCTCGTCATCGTCGATAAACTCGACCGCACCTTCCAGCGTCAGCTTGATCGGCGTGGTCAGGCGCACGGCTTCGTCGGTGCCGCTGGCGCGGATGTTGGTAAGTTTTTTGCCTTTGAGCGGGTTGACCACCAAATCGTTGTCGCGGCTGTGGATACCGATAATCATGCCTTCGTAGATTTTGTCGTTGGGCGACACAAACATACGGCCGCGGTCTTCCAGATTCCATAAGGCATAAGCGACGGCTTCGCCTTGCTCTTGGGAAACCAGTACGCCGTTGTGGCGGCCGGGCATATCGGGTTTCACTGGCGCGTAGTCGTCGAATACGTGGCTCATCAGGCCGACACCGCGCGTCAGGGTCATGAATTCGCCTTGGAAACCGATCAAACCGCGCGCGGGAATATGGTATTCGAGGCGGGTACGGCCGTTGCCGTCGCTTTCCATATTGGTCAGTTCGCCACGGCGGCGGCCGAGTTCTTCCATTACCGCGCCTTGGTTGTCGTCGGGCACGTCCACAGTCAGGTTTTCATAAGGTTCGCATTTTTGACCGTCGATGTCGCGGTACACGACGCGCGGCTTGCCGACTGCCAGTTCAAAGCCTTCGCGGCGCATGTTTTCCAGCAAAATGGTCAAGTGCAGCTCGCCGCGTCCGGATACGCGGAACACGTCGGCATCGGCAGTATCTTCCACGCGCAGGGCGACGTTGGTCAGCAATTCTTTTTGCAGGCGGTCGCGGATTTGGCGGCTGGTTACGAATTTGCCTTCGGTACCCGCCAGCGGGCTGGTGTTTACCATAAAGTCCATGGTCAGCGTCGGTTCGTCCACGCTCAACATCGGCAAGCCTTTGGGGTTGTCTTTGTCGGTGATGGTTACGCCGATACCGATGTCTTCGATACCGGAAATAATCACGATGTCGCCGGCTTCGGCTTCTTCAAGCGGTACGCGCTCCAAACCTTTGAAACCCAAAAGTTGGTTGATGCGGCCTTGGGCGATTTGCTGATCGTGGTTCATCACGGCAACGACTTGACCGGGTTTGATACGTCCGTTCAGGATGCGGCCGATCCCGAGACGGCCGGTGTAGTTGTCGTAGTCGAGTTGGGAAATTTGCAGTTGCAGCGTTTCGTCCGCGCTGCCGCTCGGTGCGGGCGTGTGTTTTAAGATGGTGTCGAACAGCGGACGCATGTCGTTGCTCTCGTCGGTTTCTTCCAGTTTGGCGAAACCGGACAGGCCGGAAGCGTAGACAATCGGGAAGTCCAACTGTTCGTCGGTTGCGCCCAAGTTGTCGAAGAGTTCGAAAGTTTGGTCGATGACCCAGCTCGGGCGGGCGGACGGTTTGTCGATTTTATTGATGACGACGATCGGTTTCAGTCCCAAAGCCAAGGCTTTTTTGGTAACGAAACGGGTTTGCGGCATCGGACCTTCCTGCGCGTCCACCAACAATACGACGCAGTCCACCATACCCAAAACGCGCTCCACCTCGCCGCCGAAGTCGGCGTGTCCCGGAGTGTCGACGATGTTGATGTGGTAGCCTTCGTAATCGATGGCGGTATTTTTGGCGAGGATGGTAATGCCGCGTTCTTTTTCAAGGTCGTTGCTGTCCATCACGCGTTCGTCAACCTGCTGGTTGGCGCGGAATGTACCGGATTGGCGCAGCAGTTGGTCAACTAATGTGGTTTTGCCGTGGTCGACGTGGGCGATGATGGCAATGTTGCGAATTTGTTTCATGGTGATATGTATTTCAAATGATTTTTATCAAAAAGTAACTCGCGATTATATCACGGTTCATCTTATCGGACGGAGGGGGAGTAGATTAAATTTGAATTGGTACGGCGTTTGTCCTGGTTCAACCGTCATTCACTATATGTGTACTGCGGCACAGTTTGACGATATAGTGGATTAACTTTAAAAGCATTTGAGAATAATTAATAATAAAATTTGATTGGATTTTATAATTTATTTGCTTTTATTTATGGTTAAAGAGTGTAAATGTTTTTGAATGTTGAAATGGATTCTTAATACCAATGGCAACAAATATCTATATAAAACAAGATATTGAATTTTCAGACGACCTTTTAAGGCTTCTGTTTCTTTTGATAATTGTTTGTATTTTAAATAGAAAATTTGTCAAGCGTCAGGCTTTTTCATACAATTCAGCCATCAAGAAACAACACGCAATGTTTTTTACAGACACTTTACAATTTCAAAGAAAGAGAAAGAATTATGCAAGGCAATCAAGCTGTTATCGATTATATGAACGAACTGTTGTCCGGCGAGCTGGCTGCACGCGATCAATACTTCATCCACTCACGCCTGTACTCCGAATGGGGCTACAACAAACTGTTCGAACGTCTGAATCATGAGATGGAAGAAGAAACCACTCACGCCGAAGACTTCATCCGCCGTATCCTGATGCTGGGCGGTACGCCTAAAATGACCCGTGCCGAACTGAACATCGGTACCGACGTGATTTCCTGCCTGAAAGTGGATTTGAACACCGAGTACGAAGTACGCGATGCATTGAAAAAAGGCATCAAACTGTGCGAAGAAGCACAAGACTACGTTACCCGTGATTTGATGATTGCCCAGTTGAAAGACACTGAGGAAGATCACGCCCACTGGCTGGAACAACAACTGCGTCTGATCGAACTCGTCGGCGAAGGCAACTACTACCAAAGCCAACTGTAATTAAGCGTATAAGGAGCTGAAAATGAAAGGCGATCGCTTAGTTATCCGCGAATTGAATAAAAACTTGGGCTTGCTTTTGGTTACCATCAACCAATATTTCCTGCATGCCCGCATTTTGAAAAACTGGGGCTTTGAAGAATTGGGCGAACATTTCTTCAAACAGTCCATCCGCGAAATGAAATCCGCAGACGATTTAATCGAGCGTATTTTGTTCTTGGAGGGTCTGCCTAACCTGCAAGAATTGGGCAAACTGCTGATTGGCGAATCAACTGAGGAAATCCTGTCCTGCGATTTGACGAAAGAACAGGAAAAACACGATGCCCTCATCGCTGCCATCGCCATCGCGGAGCAACAGCAAGACTACGTCAGCCGTGATTTGTTGGAAAAACAAAAAGACATCAACGAAGAACACATCGACTGGCTCGAAACCCAGCAGGAGCTGATCGGCAAAGTCGGTTTGCCGAACTACCTGCAAACAGCGGCGCAAGAGGACTAAAACACAAACCACTGCCAAATATAGCAGTCCCTGCACCCATAAACGGCATATCTTTTCGGATATGCCGTTTTTCTTTTCATCAAGCTCGTCTGAAAAACAGTATTTCAGTTTTTCAGACGACTTACCTTCTTCTAAAGAATATGTAACCCCATGAAACCCCAACCCCATACAAAAGCCCTGAAAACCGGACAAGTTTTCAGGGCTTAATTTTATATTCTACACTTGTTTACACGCTAAGGGCTTGAAAAATAAAATGTAGTTTTAAGTAATAACTGTTCTCATTGATGTAAGTCAAAAAAATATCGGGTAAACGTTCACATCTCCGCCAATCGTTACACTTCATAGAGCTAAAGTGCTATTCTGCAAAGGTAAATTTCTTCTACCTATAAATTCTATCTGACAAATTAGGAGCTTGATATGTCAACCGATGTACAGCAACGCCCTGCCGCTTGGGAAGGTTTTGTCGGCGGTAATTGGGAAACCAATGTCGACGTGCGCGATTTTATTCAGAAAAACTATACGCCTTATGAAGGCGATGCGTCTTTCCTCGCGCCAGCGACCGAGGCGACGACCAAACTGTGGGCGGAAGTGATGGAAGGCATCAAAGTCGAAAACCGCACGCACGAACCCTACAAAATCGACGCGCAAGTCGTGTCCGGCATTACCAGCCATGCGCCGGGTTATATCAATAAAGATTTGGAAACCATCGTCGGCCTGCAAACAGACGAGCCTCTGAAACGCTCGATCATGCCGTTCGGCGGTTTGAAAATGGTACAAGACGCGTGCAAAGTGTACAACGTCGAGTTGAACCCCGAAGTCAGTGAAATCTTTACCAAATACCGCAAAACCCACAACCAAGGTGTGTTTGACGTTTATACGCCCGACATCCGCCGTTGCCGCAAATCCGGTGTGATCACCGGTTTGCCGGATGCTTACGGTCGTGGTCGCATCATCGGCGACTACCGCCGCGTGGCATTGTACGGTATCGACTTATTGATGAAAGACAAACTCAACCAGTTCAACTCGCTGCAAGCCGATTTGGAAAACGGCGTGGATTTGGAAGAAGTTATCCGCCGCCGCGAAGAAATCAACGAACAATACAAAGCCTTGGGTCAAATGAAAGAAATGGCGGCCTCTTACGGCTACGACATTTCCGGCCCTGCGAAAAATGCGCAAGAAGCCATCCAATGGACTTACTTCGGCTACCTTGCCGCCGTTAAATCGCAAAACGGCGCCGCCATGTCGTTCGGCCGCGTGTCTTCGTTCTTGGATATCTACATCGAGCGCGACCTGAAAAACGGCGTAATTACCGAAACCCAAGCGCAAGAATTTATCGACCATTTGGTGATGAAACTGCGTATGGTCCGTTTCCTGCGTACGCCCGAATACGACCAACTCTTCTCCGGCGACCCGATTTGGGCAACCGAATCCATCGGCGGTATGGGTTTGGACGGCCGCACGCTGGTAACCCGCACCAACTTCCGCGTGCTGCACACCCTGTACAACATGGGTCCGTCTCCCGAACCGAATATCACCGTGTTGTGGTCCGAACAACTGCCGCAAGGCTTTAAAGAGTTTTGCGCCAAAGTGTCCATCGACACCTCGTCCATCCAATATGAAAACGACGATTTGATGCGTCCGGATTTCAACAGCGACGACTACGCCATTGCCTGCTGCGTCAGCCCGATGGTGGTCGGCAAACAAATGCAGTTCTTCGGCGCACGCGCCAACTTGGCGAAAACCCTGCTGTACGCAATCAACGGCGGCGTGGACGAAAAATCCAAAGACCAGGTCGGCCCGAAAACCGAACCGATTATGGACGAAGTTTTGGACTACGACACTGTCTTTGCACGCATGGACAAATTCATGGATTGGCTGGCAACCCAATACGTTACCGCGTTGAACATCATCCATTACATGCATGACAAATACAGCTACGAAGCCGCGTTGATGGCGCTGCACGACCGCGACGTGAAACGCACTATGGCTTGCGGTATCGCCGGTTTGTCTGTGGCCGCCGACTCACTGTCCGCCATCAAATACGCCAAAGTCAAACCGATTCGTGATGAAAACGGTATTGCCGTCGACTTTGAAATCGAAGGCGAATATCCGCAGTTCGGTAACAACGACGACCGCGTGGACGATATTGCCTGCGATTTGGTGGAACGCTTCATGAAAAAAGTGGCGACCCACAAAACTTACCGCAACGCAACGCCGACCCAGTCCGTGTTGACCATTACCTCCAACGTCGTATACGGCAAAAAAACCGGCAATACGCCGGACGGCCGCCGCGCAGGCGCACCGTTCGGTCCGGGCGCCAACCCGATGCACGGCCGTGATGTCAACGGCGCCGTCGCTTCGCTGACTTCCGTGGCCAAACTGCCGTTCGAGTTTGCCAAAGACGGTATTTCCTACACCTTCTCCATCGTGCCGGGTGCATTGGGTAAAGACGAAAATTCCCGCGAACGCAACCTCGCAGGCCTGATGGACGGTTACTTCCACCACGAAGAAGGAGAAGTGGAAGGCGGCCAACACCTGAACGTCAACGTATTGACCCGCGAAACGCTGGAAGACGCGATGAACAATCCGGACAAATATCCGCAACTGACCATCCGCGTGTCCGGTTACGCCGTACGCTTCAACTCGCTGACCCGCGAACAGCAGCTTGACGTGATTACCCGCACCTTTACACAAACCATGTAAAGCAAAGGGTTTACAGTAAACCAAGCCGGGGGACGGATTATCCGGAACCCGGCTTGGTTTTGCCTGAAGCAATGGTTTGATAATATCAAAATCCAGTGGATTAACTTTAAATCAAGACGACCGAAGGCGGTACAATAGAGTTATCATTAAAACCCATTTACCTATTTAAAAACAGCCCATAAACTTCCCACAACAGGGAACGCAATGCCCGCATATTAATCCAATAAGAAGAACCCTCTGCAACACAAAAACAAGTTTTCAGACGACCCCAATATCCGGTACATCAGACACCATGCAGACATCCATCGCCATCAACCCCGAAACGCCCGCCCCCGCCAAAGACCTCGGACACCGCCATTACAACGGCAAAGGCATCGTCCATTCCGTAGAATCCTGCGGCGCAGTGGACGGTCCCGGGTTGCGCTACGTCCTCTTCCTGCAAGGCTGCCTCATGCGCTGCCTCTACTGCCACAACCGCGACACATGGGACTTGCACACCGAACAGGCCCAAGAAATGACCGTGCCCGAAGTCATGAAGCAAGTCATGTCCTACCGACACTACCTGCGCGCCACAGGTGGCGGCGTTACCGCCACAGGCGGCGAACCGCTTCTGCAATACGAATTCGTACGCGACTGGTTCACCGCCTGCCGCGAACACGACATCCACACCTGCCTCGACAGCAACGGCTACGCCCTGCATTACGATTCCATCCTTGACGACCTGCTCGACCACACCAACCTCGTCATGCTCGATTTAAAACAAATCGACCCCGAAATCCACAAAGTCCTCGTCGGCATCCCCAATACCAAAACCCTCAAATTCGCCCACTACCTCGCCGAACGCAAACAGCCCGCCCGCGTCCGCTACGTCGTCGTGCCGGGCTATACCGATGACGACCGTTCCGCCCACCTGCTCGGCGAATTCATCGCAGACATGGACAACGTCGAAATGGTCGAACTCCTTCCTTATCACGAACTGGGCGCGCACAAATGGGCATTGTGCGGCGACACCTACAAACTCACCGGCGTACATCCGCCTCCCAAAGAAACCATCCTCAAAATCAAATCGATTTTGGAAAGCTACGGCAAAAACATTATCTATTGAGTTCAAATCCAAAAAGGTCGTCTGAAAATGAAATATTCGCTTTCAGACGACCTTTCAGCACTCTTAATACATCCAAACATACAACTCATAAATCATATAATTCAGATAATTAACAACAATTTATCCAAAATATGAAATAAAACCGAAATAAAACTATACTTTTTCTTAATTTATGCGATAATAGCTAAACAAATTCTTAGCTACTTTGATAACATCCCTTACGAGAACAGCACCATGTCAGACGAAAAAAGCAAAGCCCTAGCCGCCGCCCTTGCCCAAATTGAAAAAAACTTCGGCAAAGGCTCCATCATGAAAATGGACGGCAGCCAGCAAGAAGAAAACCTTGACGTCATCTCCACCGGCTCGCTCGGCGTGGACTTGGCACTAGGCGTCGGCGGTCTGCCGCGAGGCCGTGTCGTGGAAATCTTCGGCCCCGAATCCTCCGGTAAAACCACGCTCTGTCTCGAAGCCATTGCCCAATGCCAGAAAAACGGCGGTATCTGCGCCTTTATTGACGCCGAACACGCCTTCGACCCGATTTACGCCCGCAAACTCGGCGTTAAAGTAGAAGAACTCTACCTCTCCCAACCCGACACCGGAGAACAGGCTTTGGAAATCTGCGACACGCTGGTACGTTCCGGCGGCGTGGACATGGTTGTCGTTGACTCCGTAGCGGCCCTCGTACCCAAAGCCGAAATCGAAGGCGAAATGGGCGACAGCCACGTTGGCCTGCAAGCCCGCCTGATGAGCCAAGCCTTGCGCAAACTGACCGGCCACATCAAACGCACCAACACACTGGTCGTCTTCATCAACCAAATCCGTATGAAAATCGGCGTGATGTTTGGCAGCCCCGAAACCACTACCGGCGGTAACGCCCTCAAATTCTACGCCTCCGTCCGTCTCGACATCCGCCGCACCGGACAAATCAAAAAAGGCGACGACGTTATCGGCAACGAAACCAAAGTCAAAGTCATCAAAAACAAAGTGGCGCCTCCGTTCCGCCAAGCCGAATTCGATATCCTGTACGGCGAAGGCGTAAGCTGGGAAGGCGAACTGATCGACCTTGGCGTCAAATACGACATCGTTGAAAAATCAGGCGCATGGTACAGCTACAACGGCGCCAAAATCGGACAAGGCAAAGACAATGTCCGCGTATGGTTGAAAGAAAACCCGGAAATCGCTAACGAAATCGACGCCAAAATCCGCGCTGCCGTGGGTATCAACGTTGATATTACCGAAGGCAAACTGGACGACACCGACGGCGAACGTCCGGAAGAATAAGCCTCTGCCTGTCTTTCAATAAAAAATATGAAAGGTCGTCTGAAAACGAATATAGCGGGTTTCGCTAAAAAGTTTTCAGACGACCTTTTCGCATTTGACAGAAAACATAGCCTTAAAAATGATAGAAATGCCTACATCGCCATTCCGATAAAGGTAGGCATCTGGAAATTAGGAATTACGGCAATTTTTAAATGTTACCGAAGAAATAGCCAAGGTCTGGCTTTCCACCATAGCTTGTCCTCGCACAGGCATAGGAGAAAATAGCAACTTCCAAGTTAATCTTCTGTATTTTAAAAATTTCAGAAATCCTGTTCCCTGTAACTTTTAATCTCCCTACACCTTCACCCGACACCCCGATTTCGCGCTTTCATATACTTTTTCCAGCAGCCCCAGCACATCCGCCACTTGGCGCGGTTGCACTGCTGCGGGAGATTTGCCTTGCAGCGCGTCATAAAGGTTTTCATAAAACGCCGCATAATTTCCGCTGACGCTTTCGATTTTTTTGCGGACGACCGCTCCGTCGATTTCCGTATGCAGAATGCCCCATTCGTCTTCCGGTTCACGATTCCACGCTCCAACGGGTTGCGCGCCGTCGATCAGCAGAGCTTCTTGGTTATCGGCATTTTGTTTGACGTATGAACCTCGTTTGCCGTGCAAAGTCATGAACGGCAAGGGTTCGCGGGCATATTTGCTCGCGGTCAGGGCGACTTTTTTGCCGTCGGCGTAATAGAGCGCGATATAGAAATTGTCGTCGCTGACTGCTCCTTCATGCTGATAGCGCACGTCGGCATAAAGCTCGTCGGGCATCCCGAAAACATCGACCGCCATATCCATGAGGTGCGAACCCAAATCGTACACCAGCCCTACGCCCGCCTCGCCGGTTTCCTTCCAGCGTTTTTTGTTCAATGCAGCCGCATAACGCTCGAAACGGAACTCCGCATCCACAATTTCGCCCAAGAGGTCGTCTGAAAGCAGTTTTTTGGCGGTCAGCGGTGCGCTGTCCCAACGGCGGTTTTGGTAAACAGTCAGCAATACGCCCTGCCGCTCGGCGAGTTCCGCCAGTTCCAAGGCTTGCGCCGCCGTGGCGCACAATGGTTTTTCCACCACCACATTTTTACCCGCACGCAAAGCCTGAGCGGCAAAATCGAAATGCGTCTGGTTCGGCGTGGTAACGACCACCAAATCCACATCATCGGTAAGCAACTCCTCAAACGAGCGCACGGTCTGCGCCTGCGGCAGGACTTCCTGCGCCCTATTGCCGCTGCGTTCAAACACACGCATGACTTCAAACCGCGAATCCGCACGCCAAAACGGCAGATGGAACACCTGCGCCGACATGCCGAACCCCGCCAATCCGATTTTGATTTTCTGCATAGCCAAACTCCTTTTCAGACGACCTCAAATTGCCGTATATCCGTTATAATACCGCACTTATTTCACACAGGCGGTCTGAAAACAAAGTTGAAACGGCCGCCGCCGTTTAAGGAAAACCATGAGAAAACCGCAACGCGGCTATGCCCGCCAAGACCGTGTCAAAGAACAAATCATGCGCGAACTGGCCGAGCTGGTCCGCACCGGCCTGAAAGACCCGCGCGCAGGCTTCATCACCATCAACGAAGTCGAAGTCACCCGCGATTACAGCCACGCCACCGTGTTCTACACCGTCCTCGACGACAGCACCCGCGACATCACCGAAGAAGCCTTGGAACACGCCAAAGGTCATTTGCGCAGCGAGCTGGCGAAACGCATCAAACTCTTCAAAACGCCGGAACTGCACTTCAAATACGACGAATCGCTCGAACGCGGCATGAGCATTTCCAGCCTCATCGACCAAGTGGCGGCGGAAAAGCCGGTGGAAGATTAAAAATAAAGCTCTTCTGAACACCCGGTATTAAAACCGAAGATCTGTTTCAGACGGCCTCCTTGCTCTGCTTTAGGATATATCCATGACCTTTCCCGAATTTCTATTGTTTTTAGTCTTTTTCTCCTATTGTGCCTGCTACGCTTTCAGTTTGCGCAAAGGGACAACTGTCTTTAATACCGCATCGGGCAACGAAATCCACATAGGTAAAAACGGGCATTACTCGGTTTGGCATGATGGAGACGGACAAATCCCCTTCCGCATCACCGACCTAAACGGGCGGGAAGCACCTCTCTCCAAACCGCTGTTTCATGCCAGTTTCCGCCGTACCGGCGGCCGCATCACGCTTTTAAAGCAAGGCCGTCTGAAAAAAGGCAGCTACACAGTAGAAACACCAAATCCGCACAGCCACATCATCCTCAGAAAAACAATATCGGAAACGCCGATCATCCTACTCGGCACTTACATCTTATCCCTTTCCTTCCTCCTTCACTGACATGACCGCCAAACCCGCCAAACGCCCCGTCAACGGCGTCCTTCTGCTCGACAAGCCCGAAGGACTTTCCAGCAACACCGCCCTGCAAAAAGCCCGCCGCCTCTACAACGCCGAAAAAGCGGGGCATACCGGCGTACTCGATCCTTTGGCGACCGGACTTTTGCCCGTCTGCTTCGGCGAAGCGACCAAGTTCGCCCAATACCTGCTGGATGCCGACAAAGCCTACACCGCCACGCTGAAACTCGGCGAAGCCAGCAGTACGGGCGATGCCGAAGGCGAAATCATCGCCACCGCCCGCGCCGATATTTCCTTAGCCGAATTTCAGACGGCATGCCAAGCCCTGACGGGCAACATCCGCCAAGTGCCGCCGATGTTTTCCGCCCTCAAACACGAAGGCAAACCGCTGTACGAATACGCCCGCAAAGGCATCGTCATCGAACGCAAACCACGCGACATCACCATTTACGCCATTGATATTACCGAGTTTGACGCGCCCAAAGCCCTCATTGACGTACGTTGCAGCAAAGGCACCTACATCCGCACCCTAAGCGAAGACATCGCCAAACACATCGGCACGTTCGCCCACCTGACCGCCCTGCGCCGCACCGAAACCGCCGGTTTCTCCATCCGCGAAAGCCACACGCTCGAAGCCTTGGCAGAATTAAACGAAACCGAACGCGACGCCCTGCTCCTGCCCTGCGACGTTTTAGTGCGGCACTTTCCCAAAATCGAACTGAACGACCGTGCCGTAACCATGCTCAAATGCGGCCAACGCCCGCAGTTTACCGAGGACATCTCCGCCAATCAGCCCATCCGCGTTTACGACAAGAGCGGAATATTTATCGGCTTGGTGGAATACCAAAAAGAAATCGGCCGCCTCAAAGCCCTGCGGCTGATGAACACGGCGAAAGACTGAATGGTTTGATAATTAAATTAAAATATAGGAAAGGTCGTCTGAAATACAGTTTTTCAGACGACCTTTCCAGTTGAATTTCTTAAAATATTGGCAGATTTGAAACAACCGTTCTAACCCCATGAAAAAAGTCGTCTGAAAACCTGTCATACCCGTTTTCAGACGACTTTTCGACTATTATCTCTATTGCCCTTGTTCCGTTTTCTTTTTGCGCGGACGGCGGCGGCGTTTCTTTTTCACACCTTCATTGCCCTGCGCACGAGCATGGTTTGTCGTCATTTCGTTGCGCAAACCCTCATCGGCATGCTGGAAACTGTTCCACCATTCGACCGTTTGGCGGTCAATCTCGCCCACTTCGCCGCGCAACACCAGAAAGTCGTAAGCAGCCCGGAAACGCTGCTGCGCGAGCAGGCGGTGCGGACGGGCGCCGCGCATCTGTTCGAATTGGGGTTGGAACTGCCAAATTTCCCGCATGGTCGCGGCAAAACGCTGCGGCACGCCCCAACCTTTTTCAACATCGCTCCGCAGGGATTCGATAGCGTCTGTCAGAGCAGGCGCAGGCTTTTGCCCCTGTGCCAGATTCCGTTGCCAGCGTCGGTTGACATCCGGCCACAATACGGCAGCCAAGACGAAGCCGACTGAAACCGATTTGTCCTGACGCAGCCGCTCGTCAGTGTTTTTCAGTGCAAGCGAAATAATGCGGTTTTCAGGCTTTTCCGCCGATTTTAACGCAGTCAAAAGCGGATGGATGTCGTCTGAAACACCCAAGCTGTTAAGTTTTTTCAAACATTCCCGCGCATGGCCGGAAAACAGCAGCTTCATGATTTCGTCAAACAGGCGGGCGACAGGTTCGTGTTTCAGATGACCAGCATACTCCGGAATCGGAGCGGCAGTGGATTCTTCCACCGAAAAGCCAAGTTTGCCCGACAAGCGTACGGCGCGCAGGATACGGACAGGATCTTCACGATACCGCTCCGCAGCATCGCCTATCATAACCAGGCTTCTGGCGGCTATATCGTTGACGCCGTTATGGAAATCCAAAATTTCTTCGCGTATCGGATCGTAATACAACGCATTGCAGGTAAAGTCTCGGCGCATCGCATCTTCTTCTATGCTGCCATAAGTGTTGTCTTTCATAATCCTGCCGTGCGCGTTTTGCTGCACCTTGCCGCCGCCGCGGAATGTCGTTACTTCTATGGTTTCCGGACCTGTCATGACATGGACGATTTGAAAACGTCTGCCGATGATGCGGCTGCGGCGAAAAATTTTTCTCACCTGCTCCGGCGTAGCATCGGTGGCGACATCGAAGTCTTTAGGCTCTACACCCAACAGCATATCCCTGACCGCCCCACCTACGATATAGGCTTTGAATCCTTCTTCTTGCAAACGTTTGACGGTTTTTTCCGCTGCAAAACTGATCATATCCGCGCTGATACGGTATTCTTCAGCGGGGATGATTTCTTTGCGAACCTCGGTTTGCCTGCTCTGTCTGCCGGACAAAACTTTGTTCAGCCATTTTTTCAACATATTCCTGATACTCTTTCTTGTTATCCTTCTGCCTGCAAACGGAAGCCACCGATGCGGGCGGGGCGTCATTATACCTTAAGTTGCGCTAACCTACGTCGTCTGAAGCCTTGCCGCCTCCGGCTGGCAGGCGCAGCAGTTTTAAATTACAATGAACCAAACTTATCCTTTCTGTCCGATGATGAAAAAAACCAACGTATTATCCTTATTCCTCGCCCTTGCTGCGACCGCCTGTTCAGACGGGTCTTCCGACAGTGTTACCGACAAATTCAAAAGCGAATTCCGCAAAGGTTTTGTCGAAGGCGCAACAGAGCAATGCGTCGCCAAAGTACCGAAAACAAGCCTGCTTTCGGAAGAAACCGTACTTCAAGTCTGCACCTGCACTGCCGAAAAGATGGCAGACCGCATTTCGGTGGAAGATATGTCTGCCATCCTGTCGGGCAATATCAGTGAAAACGTTAAAGAACAAATCAAACAGAGCACCACGGACTGTTTGAAAGAAACCGTCGGATTGGACGGCAAGCGCGCCGCTTCGGACAGCAAATAAGCCCCCCTTCTTCAAACCTCGTCTGAACCTTCTTCGGACGTTTTTCAAAATCATTCAAGAAATCGAGTTTGACATGACCACATTCGCGCAATTCCTTCCGGAACATTTACAGCAAAACGCCCTGCCCGAACAATTAGGCAGCGTATTGGAATCCGTCATCTCCGCCTGCAGCGAAATCAGCGGAAAAGTCCGCCTCGGCGCGCTTTCAGGCGTTTTGGGTATGGCAGGTACAGGCAACATCCAAGGTGAAGACCAAAAAAAACTCGACGTTATCGCCAACGATATTCTTATCCGTATCTTAAAAGACAATCCGTCTGTTGCCGGTTTGGCAAGCGAAGAGGAAGACACTTTTGTCGCCGCCCATCCTGACGGACGCTATTTGGTTTTGTTCGACCCGCTGGACGGCTCGTCCAACATTGATGTCAACATCTCCGTCGGCACGATTTTTTCCATTTTGGAGAAACCCGAAGGCGATTTGGAAACGGCGTCATTTTTGCAGAAAGGCCGAGACCAAGTTGCCGCAGGTTATGTTTTATACGGCCCGCAAACCCAACTGGTATTGACCGTCGGACACGGCGTTTCCGTCTTTACTTTGGATGAGGACGGCAATTTTGTGATGACCAAAGAAAATCCGCGCGTTCCCGAAACCACCAAAGAATTTGCCATCAATATGTCCAACCGCCGCCATTGGCTGCCGCCCGTCCAACGTTATATCGACGAATTGCTGGCAGGTGAAACCGACAGTCGCGGTAAAAACTACAATATGCGCTGGGTTGCCAGCATGGTTGCCGAAATCCACCGCATCCTGATGCGCGGCGGCGTGTTCATGTACCCTCAAGACAAACGCGATCTCTCCAAACCGGGCAAACTGCGCCTGATGTACGAAGCCAACCCGATGAGCCTGATTTTGGAACAGGCAGGCGGCGCAGCTTTCGACGGACAGACCGACATGCTGGATGTCAAGCCGGTCGGATTGCACCAACGCGTCGCCGTCTTCATGGGCAGCAAAGAAGAAGTGGACTATATCCGCAAACTTCATCAAGCCTGACAGGTGTAAAAATTAAATGTATAGTGGATTAAATTTAAATCAGGAC
>NZ_KV812094.1:26207-52392 GCF_001813335.1 Neisseria sp. HMSC055H02
GTTAATCCACTATAAAAAGGTCGTCTGAAATTACCGTGTATGTTTCAGACGACCTTTTCCCAATATTCTGAAAATTGGAATGACCAGATAAAAAAATACCTCCTTACCTTGCTTCCGATTATCCATGCTTTATGTGAATTCCGCTGTGGATATATCAAATTAATAATTGATATAAAAGAAGAAAATATCATTGATTAAAAAACAGGCAGATAAAATTCCCAAAAAATAAGCAGAATTTGTCAAGCCTTTGCTGACCGCCGACCAGAATTTTTTTGCCCCCGTTTTTCAAACGCGTTACACTTCCTCCTCGTCTGTTTTCAGACGACGTTTCACTCCAACCATGCCGCTGCCGTCATTGCGCCGGCAGTCAGGCAGTCAGCGTCATTGCGCCGCTGTAAATACGAAAGAACACACTATGACCATCTCTCCCGTCGCCTTGCGCCGTAAGACCGAGCGCAAGCCGCATCCGACCGCGCGTTATTGGAAAAAATGCGATGTCGAAGCCCTGTTCGGACTTCCCTTCCTCGACCTCGTTTACCAAGCCGCTGAAATCCACCGCCAAAATTTCAATCCACGCGAAATCCAGCTTTCCACGCTGTTATCTATCAAAACCGGCGGCTGCCCCGAAGACTGCGCCTACTGCCCGCAATCGGCGCACCACAACACTAATCTGGGCAAAGAGCAGATGATGGATGTGGACGAAATCGTTGAAAAAGCCAAAATCGCCAAATCGCGCGGCGCAAGCCGTTTCTGCATGGGCGCGGCATGGCGCGGCCCCAAACCGAAAGACGTGGAGACGGTTTCCGCAATCATCAAAGCCGTGAAGGGTTTGGGCATGGAAACCTGCGGCACCTTTGGTATGCTCGAAGACGGTATGGCGGAAGACTTCAAAAAAGCAGGTTTGGATTACTACAACCACAACCTCGATACCGACCCCGACCGCTACAACGACATCATCCATACCCGCAAACACGAAGACCGCATGGACACCTTGGGCAAAGTTCGCAACGCCGGTTTGAAAGTCTGCTGCGGCGGCATCGTCGGCATGAACGAGACCCGCGCCGAGCGTGCCGGACTGATTGCCAGCCTCGCCAACCTCGACCCGCAGCCCGAAAGCGTACCGATTAACCAGTTGGTTAAAGTGGAAGGCACGCCGCTTGCCGATGCCGAAGATTTGGACTGGACGGAGTTCGTCCGCACCATCGCCGTGGCGCGGATTACCATGCCGCACAGCTATGTCCGCCTGTCGGCAGGACGCAGCAATATGCCCGAATCCATGCAGGCAATGTGTTTCATGGCGGGCGCGAACTCGATTTTCTACGGCGACAAACTCTTAACCACCGAAAATCCCGACGAAGACGGCGACCGCCTGCTGATGGAAAAGCTGGATTTGTATCCGCTGCAGTTTGAGCTGGAAGAAGAATACGAAGCGGCGCAGGAAACGCCCAAGATTAAGGTCGATTATTAATCCTTCCACAAAAACACAAGGTCGCCTGAAAACGGGTATCAACGTTTCATTTCGTTGAAACAGATTTTCAGACGACCTTTTTTGTAGAGATGAAAATAAGATTCAAGCATTATGCCACCTTGTTTGCCTCCCATCTTTTCCATTATAATTCGCCCTTGAAAAAACCTTCGTTTTTCTGTGGAATCGCTCTCTAAAAAAGAGCAAGTTTTTCCTAGATTCCCGCAAAACGATACAAAGGTCGTCTGAAAGCATCATTCAATGAAGCGATGTTTTCAGACGGCCTTTTTGAACACGCAGACAGGCAGATTCAAACAAAAACATTACCGTCTCTCGCCATTCCATCCGCACTTCCAATACACCGCATCATGTTCCGTATTACCGCCTATCCCATCTCCCCGAAACAGGCCACCTTCATCGGCCTTTTCGCCGTCTGTTTTTGGAGTTCCGTCATCGGGTTAATCCGTACCTTGAGCCTGCACATGGGGGCGGTAGGCGGCGCAGCGGTCATGTACAGCCTTGCCACGATATTGCTGCTGCTGATTTTCGGCAAACCCGATTTGCGCCGCTTCAGCCGGAATTACCTTTTTTGGGCAGGTATCTTTTTTGTCGGCTGCGAATTGTGCCTGTCCCTTTCCATCGGATATGCGGACAACGCCAGACAAACCGTCGAAATCGGCATGGTCAATTATTTATGGCCGACTTTTACCATCATCGGCGCGGTCTGGTTTAACAAACAGCCGGCAAAATGGTGGATCGCCATAGGCTTTGCACTATCCTTCATCGGCATTGCCATTGTCTTGGGCGGGGAAGGCGGATTGTCCCCAGCCCATATTTACCGCAATGTCCTCGCAAATCCCGCAGGCTATATCATGGCGCTCTTGGACGCGCTGTTTTGGGCGGCATATTGCACACTGACCGCGAGGGTTAAGGCGCAGGGTAATGCCGTCGGCTTTTTCTTTTTCCTCGTTTCCTGCGTTCTGTGGGCTAAATATTTTGCAGGCAGCTACGGCAGCCTCAATTTCGATACCGAATCAGTCTTATATGCGCTTGCTGCCGCATCCTGTATGGGTTTGGGCTATGCAGTGTGGAACATCGGCATCTCGCGCGGCAACATGACCGTTTTGGCAGGAGCATCTTATTTTATCCCCGTTTTCTCCGCCCTGATTTCATCCTTCCTGCTCGACGCACCGCCTCCTACGGAATTTTGGCAAGGTGCGGCGATGGTATGCATCGGATCGGCCGTATGCTGGTTGGCAACACAAAAGAAAGCATGACCGCACCTCTAAATCATAGAAATAAGATTTTCGGTTGAGACATATACCGATAAAAGCGTAACCGCCCCCGACCGTATCACATCTCAACACAACGTCGTCTGAAAACCGACATGGCAGGTTTTGCTCAAGCCGGTTTTCAGACGACGTTTTTCTTATCAAAGTACCAACTTATCTTTTGGGCGACAGTTTATCGACCAGACCGCCGTCAGCGAAGAATTTTTTCATGATTTCATCCCATGTACCGAATTTTTCGTTGGGGCTGAAGGTTTCGATTTCGGGGAAATCTGCTTTGTGTGCGGCGAAGACTTCGGCATTGCGCGGACGCAGGTAGAGTTTGGCGGCAAGCTCCTGCGCGGGTTTGCTCCATAGATATTCCAAATATTCCTTAGCGGCTTCCTGCGTACCTTTCTTGTCGGCAACGCTGTCCACAACGGCAACAGGGGTTTCAGACAGAATGGTATAGCTCGGATAAACGATTTCAAACTGATCTTGGGTCAGTTTTTTACTGACGTGATTCGCCTCGTTTTCAAAGGTAACCAAAACGTCGCCGATATTGCGCTGACTGAATGTTGTCGTGGCGGCACGTCCGCCGTTTTCAAACACAGGCGTGTTTTTCAGGACGGAAGCGGCAAATTCCTGCGCTTTGGCTTCATCGCCGTTGTTGGCTTTCAAACCGTAAGCGTATGCGCCAAGGAAAGCATAGCGGCCATTGCCGGAAGTTTTCGGGTTGGCGAGTACGATTTTGACACCGTCTTTCGCTAAGTCGTTCCAGTCTTTGATTTGTTTGGGATTGCCTTTGCGGACAAGGAAAACGGTTACGCTGGTATAGGGAACGGCATTATCCGGCAGACGTTTTGCCCAATCGGGTTTAATCAGCCCTTTTTGAGCCAACAAATCGATGTCGGAAGTCTGGTTCATGGTAACGACATCCGCCGCCAGGCCGTTGGCAACAGACAATGCCTGCTTGCTGGAACCGCCGTGCGACTGTTGAATGTCTATGTCTGCGCCCTTGTGTTTGCTTTGATATTCTTTGACAAACAAAGGGTTGTATTCCTTATAAAAATCTCGTGCCACATCATAAGAAACATTCAACAGTTTGACACCTTTGCCGTCTGCCGCAGGAGAAGACGGTGAAGCGGTGTTTTGTTCAGATTGCGGCGAGCATGCCGCTAAAACGGCGGCGGCGAAAAGGGCGGTTGTGCGGACAGTCATTTTGTTCTCCAAATATTTGACAGGCACACTTTATACCGACGTTTCAGACGACGGAAATAATGTTTGCTTTCGGGTTTAGCGATTTTGGTTATAAACCCCAAACTTCGGCCAATGCCCGATGATTTCATATCGATTGGGAATTTAAAGCACTCGGAAGTTTTTCTGCACGATATACTTTCCGATCGTATCGGCTTCTTCCATATTGCAGGACTTTATTCCATATCCAATCTCAAAAACAACGTCGTCTGAAAACAGGCACAGCAGACTTTGCTAAAGCCATATTTTCAGACGACGTTTTATCTAAACCCAGAAGAGGGCTACTCTATCCCAATATCCAAACACACGGTTTCGCCGCAATATGCTTTGCCTGCTTCAGTCATATGCGCGGGTTTGTAGGCGGCGAAGGTGTAGGTCAGGTCGGCGCGGAAGGTGTCTTCGTCTGCTTCGCCTGTATCGCAGTTCAGCCCGGTCGGAACGTCTAACGCAATTTTGAAGCCGTCGGCTTGGTTCAGCAGGCGACAGACGGAGGCGGCCGTTTCGGGCAATGCGCCGCTGAAGCCTGTTCCGAAAATGCCTTCGATAACGAGACCGTAACCTGTTTTCAGCCGACCTTCCAGTTCGTCGGATCGGATAAAGCTGACGCCGTCTAAATGATTCAAAAGCTCGCGATTCAACTGCGCCAGCGGCGACAGTTTATCTCCCAAGACGAAAACAACATCCGCCTGCCAATCATGTTCGGACAACACGCGCGTGATGACCAGACCGTCGCCGCCGTTGTTGCCCTTGCCGCAAACGATTAACGCGCGTCCTGCTTTGGGGAAACGGCGCAGCAAATCCGCGGCGGCGGCCTGTCCCGCGTTTTCCATCAGTTGCTCGAAAGTCGTGCCTTTATCGACTGCCATTTGCTCGTGTTCGCGCATTTCTGCGGCGGTGTAGATTTTCATCATTCGCTCCTTTTCTCTTTACTGCCTATCAAACATCCAAATGCAAACCTTATCAATAGCCCTTCCCGACTTTCACAACAAATCATTCGCTTTCTTTGATTTGTCGCAATATGTCGTCTGAAAATAAGGAACTTGGTCGCTTTGTATTTGATTTTTATGTTAACAAGATTTATTATCATAATAAAACAAAGTGATAAACAATCAAAACTACTTCTTTTGCGGGGACGGGCGTTGGGATATGCCTCTGCCTACCCTGTGTCTGATTCGTCCTTACTTGCCGTCTCTTTTTTCAATCGACAACGAAAGTAAAACACACTATGTCTGCCATACCTTTGTCAAAACTCAGTAAAGGCGCAGTCGCGCACATCGACTCCATCGTCCCCAATTCGACTTTCGGCGAACTCGACCCGCTGGTTACACGCCGCCTCGCCGATTTGGGCTTTTCAAGCGGAATGCCGTTGCAGGTGATTGCCGTCGGCGGATTCGGACGCGGTCCGTTTGCCGTGCGTTTGGGCAACCAGTCGCAATTCTCGTTGCGGCAGGAAGAAGCAGGAAAGATTATGTGTCATGTGATTGACGGCTGACCGCTGTACAGACAGGCGGGCTTCATGTTCTGAAAATGCGGCAAAGGCGGATTGAACCTGACCGCCCTATCCTTTTCAGACGACCCGGGTCGTCTGAAAGCGCCGTTTCAAAGCCTTTCCCCAATCCAACGCCAAACTCATCACACAATCAAACAAGGAGAATAAATAAATGGAACTAAGCTATTTTGCCTTGATTGGCGCGCCAAACTGCGGCAAAACCGTTTTGTTCAACGGTTTGACCGGCGCACATGCCAAGGTTGCCAATTATCCGGGCGTAACGGTCGATAAGCGCGAGGGCGCCTTACTTGACGACAAGGCCGTTCGCATTATCGACCTGCCGGGCACATACAGCCTGCGCACGACCAGCCCCGACGAAGCGGTGGCGAAAGATGTCGCCGTAGGCAAGCTGGGCATTCCGCCCGACGCCATCATTGCCGTTGCCGACGCGACCAACCTGCGTATGACCCTGCGCATGATTTTGGAACTGAAAACGCTGGGACTGCCTATGGTGGTGTCGCTGAACATGAGCGACGTTGCCCGCAGAAGGGGCTTGAATATTGATGCGGCCAAACTGAGCGAGTTGTTGGATGCACCTGTTTTGGAAACAGTTGCCGTGAGCGCGTCGGGCGTACAGGCCGTGCGCGAAGCCGTGGCGAAGCTGCCGCGTAAACGCTCTTTCCCCGCCAACCCCGCTTCTGCCGAACGCACGCTCGAGGCGCTGGAGAGCGACAAACTTTATCAAGAAGTCGAATCGATTTTGGCACAGGTGGTGCGCACGGAAATGACGCTGCCCGCATGGCACAAAAAACTCGACGACATCGTGCTGCACCCCGTCTGGGGCATAATTATGCTGCTGTTTATCCTGTTTATGGTGTTCCAAGCGGTTTACACTTGGGCGGCACCGATTATGGAAGCCATCGAAGGCGGCTTTGCCGCGCTGGGCGAATGGATAGGCACCAACATGGAGCCGGGCATCCTCAGCGACTTGCTCGTCAACGGCGTCATTGCCGGTTTGGGCAGCGTGTTGGTGTTCGTGCCGCAGATTACGATTTTGTTCGCCTTCATCCTGCTTTTGGAAGACTCAGGCTACCTGCCGCGTGCGGCGTTTCTGCTGGATAACGTGATGGCGAAAAGCGGCCTGTCCGGACGCTCATTCATCCCGCTCCTGTCGAGTTTCGCCTGTGCCGTTCCCGCCGTTATGTCGGCGCGTACGATTAATGACCCGCGCGAACGCCTCGTTACCATCGCCGTCGCCCCGCTGCTGACCTGCTCCGCGCGGCTGCCCGTTTACGCGCTGATTATCGCCGCCGTCATTCCTAATCGCACCGTAGGCGGGATTTTCAACCTGCAAGGACTGACGCTGTTCATCCTCTATCTCGCAGGCATCCTGTCTGCCGCCTTGGCAGCGTATATCATGAAACGCTTGGCGCGTATGAAAGGCAACGTGCAGCAATTCCCGCTCTTGATGGAGCTGCCGACTTTCCGCACACCCAACTTCAAACACATCATGACCAGCCTGTGGGACAGGGTAAAAGCCTTCCTCAAACGCGCCGGTACGATTATCTTCGCCCTTGCCGTAGTTTTGTGGGGCTTGGTAAGCTGGCCGCAACCGCCCGCAGGTGCAACAGGCGCGGCAATCGACTACAGCTTGGCGGGTATGCTCGGCCACGCTATCCAACCATTGTTCGCCCCGCTGGGCTTCACTTGGGAAATGTGTATCGCCATGATTCCGGGCATTGCCGCGCGTGAAGTCGTCGTTGCCGCACTGGGTACGGTCTATGCCGTCAGCGCGTCGTCTGAAGACGCCGTACAAAACGCACTGATTCCGATTGTGCACAACAACTGGGGCCTGCCGACCGCCTTCGCCTTCCTGGCTTGGTATGTGTACGCCCCGATGTGTGCCGCGACTTTGGCAGTCATCAAACGCGAAACCAAATCCACAAAAAATATGGTGATGATTACAGGCTATTTGTTCCTGATGGCTTACCTTGCCGCATTTGCGGTTTACCAAATTACTTCGAGGATACTGTGATGACTCAATATATTATCGTCGGCATCATCATGCTTGCCTGTCTGTTTTTCCTCTTACGAAAATTCGTGTTCAAACCGAAAAAACGCGACTGCAGCAGCGGCTGCGGCAAATGCGGCGGTTGCGGCTGAGTATGAATAGCTAGAAAGAAGAAAGGTCGTCTGAAATGGTTTCAGACGACCTTTTTAACGCAAACCGTTATAATAACGCCCTATCCATTTCCACAATACATTCATTGCATAAAGTCATGAAAACCTTGCTCCAACTCCAAACCGCCGCCCAAAATTTCGCCGACTACTACAAAAACCAAACCGACGAACGCCGTGAAAAAGACACCTTTTGGAATGAATTTTTCGCCATTTTCGGCATAGACCGCAAAAATGTCGCCCACTTCGAATACGCCGTTAAAGACCCGAGCAACAACACCCAATTTGTCGATGTCTTTTGGGAAGGCATCTTCCTGGCAGAACACAAATCCGCCAACAAAAACCTGGCAAAAGCCAAAGAGCAGGCGGAGCGTTATTTGCAGGAAATCGAGCGCACCAAGCCGTCTGCCTTACCTGAATATTACGCCGTCAGCGATTTTGCCCATTTCCACCTTTACCGCCGCGTGCCTGAAGAAGGCGTGGAAAACCAATGGCAATTCCCGCTGGAAGCATTGCCCGAATACATCACGCGCGGCGTTTTCGACTTTATGTTCGGCATTGAAGCCAAAGTCCGCCAAATTCAAGAAGAAGCCAACATTCAAGCGGCGGCGGCCATCGGCAGGCTGCACGATGCCTTGCAGGAAGAAGGCATTTACGAAGAACACGAACTCAGGCTCTTCATCACGCGCCTGCTTTTCCTCTTTTTTGCCGACGACAGCGCCGTTTTCCAACGCAACTACCTCTTTCAAGACTTTTTAGAAGGCTGCAAAGAAGCCGACACGCTCGGCGACAAGCTCAACCAACTCTTTGAATTTCTCAACACACCCGATCAAAAGCGCAGCAAGACCCAAAGCGAAAAATTTAAAGGTTTCGAATACGTCAACGGCGGCCTTTTCAAAGAACGCCTGCGCACCTTTGACTTCACCGCCAAGCAGCACCGCGCCTTAATCGACTGCGGCAATTTCGACTGGCGCAACATCAGCCCCGAAATCTTCGGCACGCTCTTCCAATCCGTCATGGACGCGCAAGAGCGGCGCGAAGCGGGCGCACACTACACCGAAGCCGCCAACATCGACAAAGTCATCAACGGCCTTTTTTTAGAAAACCTACGCGCCGAATTTGAAGCCGTCAAAGCCCTCAAACGCGACAAAGCCAAAAAACTCGCCGCCTTCTACCAAAAAATCCAAAATCTGCAATTCCTCGACCCGGCCTGCGGCTGCGGCAACTTCCTGATCGTTGCCTACGACCGCATCCGCGCCCTTGAAGACGACATCATCGCCGAAGCGCTCAAAGACAGAGCAGGCGGACTGTTCGACAGCCCGTCCGTCCAATGTCGTCTGAAACAATTCCACGGCATCGAAATTGACGAATTTGCCGTCCTTATCGCCCGTACCGCCATGTGGCTCAAAAACCACCAATGCAACATCCGCACGCAAATCCGCTTCGACGGCGAAGTCGCCTGCCATACGCTGCCGCTCGAAGACGCCGCCGAAATCATCCACGCCAACAGCCTTCGGACACCTTGGCAGGCGGCGGACTACATCTTCGGCAATCCGCCCTTTATCGGCTCGACTTACCAAACCAAAGAGCAGAAAAACGACCTAGAAAGCATCTGCGGCCATATCAAAGGCTACGGCCTGTTGGATTACGTCTGCAACTGGTACGTCAGAGCTGCCGGTATCATGGCGCAGAATCCCCGCATCCGTACGGCATTCGTCTCCACCAATTCCATCTGCCAAGGCCAGCAGGTCGAAATCCTTTGGGGCAGCCTTTTGAACCAAGGCATCGAAATCAACTTTGCCCACCGTACCTTCCAATGGACGAGCCAAGCCGCAGGCAAAGCCGCCGTCCATTGCATCATCGTCTGCTTCAGCCGCAAACCGCAAACGTCGTCTGAAAACGGCGGCGCAAACGCTTCGGAAAATCCCGCTCTGCCCAAATACCTCTACGACTATCCCGACATCAAAGGCGAACCCCAAAAACACGCCGTAGCCAACATCAATCCTTATCTGATTGATGCGCCCGATTTGATTATTACCAAGCGCAAAACCCAAATCAGTGGAGAAATTGAAATGGTTAGTGGCGGCAAACCTACCGAAGGCGGCAACCTCATACTTTCTACCGATGAAAAAGAAGCCTTGATTGCTACCGAACCATTGGCGGCAAACTACATACGTGCCTTCTCGATGGGTAACGAATTTCTTAATGGTATCGAACGTTGGTGCATTTGGTTTCACGGCGTACCTGATGTCAAACGCAACCATGACTTGAAACAGATGCCCAAAGTCCAAGCCCGTATTCAGGCAGTCAAAGCCATGCGTGAGGCTAGTAAAGATAAGCAAACTCAAAAAGATGCTATGACTCCCTGGCTTTTCCAGCAATTACGCAATATTTCAGACGGCAATTACCTTGCCATCCCTAAAGTATCTTCTGAAAATCGCCGTTTCATTCCCATCGGTTATTTGGATTCTCGAACTATTGCCGGGGATAAGCTCTTCATGTTACCCAATGCTACCCTTTACCACTTCGGTATTCTCTGCTCCACTATGCACAATGCCTTTATGCGCACTGTTTCAGGTCGTCTGAAAAGCGATTACAGCTATTCCAGTTTAATTGTGTACAACAACTTTCCCTTCCCCGAAAGCTGCCGTAAACCCGACGATGGCGAAACCGTCCTTCAGGAAACCACGGGCAAAAAAGGCAAAAAGCCGAGGTCGTCTGAAAACACCTCCCTACGCGCCGCCATCGAATCTGCCGCCCAAGCCATTCTCGACATTCGCGAGAAATACCGCGCCGATGCGCTTGCTGACAATCTGCCTCCCCCTACGCTTGCCGAACTCTATGCGCCCGACGCAGGCTATCCCGACCTCGCCAAAGCCCACGCCGCCCTCGACAAAGCTGTCGATAAAGCCTACGGCTACAAAAAAGGCAAAAACACCGACGACGAGGCAGAACGCGTCGCCTTCCTGTTTGACCTATACCGAAAGGCAATAGAAAGCGAAAACGCCAAGCCGCCCAAAAAATCCAAATAAAGGCAAACGGCAAACCCGGCCGGATTTACAGCCAAACCCGCCCCGCCGGAAATATAGTGGATTAAATTTAAATCAGGACAAGGCGACGAAGCCGCAGACAGTACAGATAGTACGGAACCGATTCACTTGGTGCTTCAGCACCTTAGAGAATCGTTCTCTTTGAGCTAAGGCGAGGCAACGCCGTACCGGTTTAAAGTTAATCCACTATATCGGGTCTGCCCCATCCCATTCCTTCACCACAAAAAGGTCGTCTGAAAACCAAACTCCGGTTTTCAGACGACCTCAATCATTCCAAACTTTCAACCGACCTTATTTCAAGGCTTCCAGCAGCTTCCCGTGTATCCCGCCGAAACCGCCGTTGCTCATCACCAAAATATGGTCGCCTGCTTCGGCATGTTTCACGATTTCGGCAACGAAGGCATCAAAGTCTTGTCCGACGTGCAGCTTTCCGCCCAAAGGCGCGAGGGCTTCGGCGACGTCCCAGTCCACGCCGCCGGCGTAGCAGAATACTTGGTCGGCACCTTTGAGGCTTTCGGGCAGGGCGGCTTTCATGGTGCCGAGTTTCATGGTGTTGGAACGCGGCTCAAGGACGGCGAGAATGCGGGCGTTTCCG
The DNA here is from genome assembly GCF_001813335.1 of Neisseria sp. HMSC055H02. Taxonomy (NCBI): domain Bacteria; kingdom Pseudomonadati; phylum Pseudomonadota; class Betaproteobacteria; order Neisseriales; family Neisseriaceae; genus Neisseria; species Neisseria sp. HMSC055H02. Next base: position 37,510 of record NZ_KV812094.1, read on the forward strand.
ACGCGCTGACGCAGGCCTTCGATGGTGGTTTCGATGGCGGTCGGATGGTGGGCGAAGTCGTCGTAAACGGTGATGCCGTTCACCGTGCCTTTGATTTCCATGCGGCGTTTGACGTTTTTAAACGCGCTCAAGGCTTCGCAGGCCGTCTGAATATCGACTCCGGCATGGCGCGCGGCGGCGATGACGGCGAGCGCGTTCATGCGGTTGTGTCCGCCCATCAAATCCCATGCGACGTGTCCGGCTTTTTTGCCGTCAAGCAACACGTCGAACGAGCCGTCGGTATTGACTTCGCCGACCTGCCAGCCATGTTCGATGCCGAATTTTTCCACCGGCGTCCAGCAGCCTTTGTCGAGAGTGTCTTGCAGGCTTTGCTGCTGTCCGTTGCAGACGATTAAGCCTTCGGACGGCACGGTGCGCACGAGGTGGTGGAACTGGGTCTGTATCGCGCCTAAGTCGGCGAAGATGTCGGCGTGGTCGAATTCCAGATTGTTCAACACGGCGGTACGCGGACGGTAATGTACGAATTTGGAGCGTTTGTCGAAAAAGGCAGTGTCGTATTCGTCGGCTTCGATGACGAAAAACGGCGATTTGCTGTTCGGATCTTGGCGCGGCGTTTGCGGCAGGCGGGCGGAAACGCTGAAGTTTTCCGGTACGCCGCCGATGAGGAAGCCCGGCGCAAGTCCGGCATATTCCAAGACCCATGCGAGCATGGACGCGGTGGTCGTTTTGCCGTGCGTCCCCGCCACGCCGAGTACCCAATGATGATGCAACACGTTTTCCGACAGCCATTGCGGGCCGGAAATATAAGGCAGGCCGCGGTTCAAAATTGCTTCAACCACATCCATTCCGCGCTTGGCGACATTGCCGATCACGTAAACGTCGGCTTTAAATTCGTCCAACTGCGCGGCATCGAAGCCTTCGTGTACGTCTATGCCCAAGGCTTCGAGCTGGGTGCTCATCGGCGGATACATCTTCGCGTCGCAACCGCTGACTTTAAACCCCGCTTCTTTGGCAATGGCGGCCACCCCGCCCATAAACGTGCCGCCGATACCGATAATGTGGATGTGTTTCATGATAAGACCGTCTTTTGAATGAAATAATGGGAAAGCCGCCATTATAACGGAGTTTGGACGGAGGGGTCGTCTGAAAAGCGAAGCTGTGGCAAGATGGACAATATAGAAGATTTGAACTGAACAGGAGAAAGCCCATGCCCAAGCTGACACCCCAAATGTTCGCTTTTCTGCAAGCGCCTCAAGCCGAAGCCGTCTTGCTGCGGCTCTACACCCAAGCCTTAAAGCAAAACAGGCAGATGTTTTTTCATTTTCTGCCCAAGATTTTCAAGCTGTTGGGCAAAGGGCTGGATTGGACGGGGGAAAACGAAAGTTTTTACGAAGACAAATACATCCCCATCGCACCGCAACAAGGCAAGTTTTTGTATATGCAGGCTTTGGCATCGGGAGCAAAAAACATTGTCGAATTCGGGACTTCCTACGGCATTTCGACGCTGTATCTTGCCGCAGCCGCCAGAGTCAACGGAGGGCGCGTCATCACTTGCGAATATCTGCCGCACAAAGCCGCAGCGGCGAGAAAACATTTTCAAGAAGCCGGTTTGGCAGACTATATCGAGCTTCGCGAAGGCGATGCGCTGGAAACCTTAAAAGACTTAGCCATCCGCCCCGATTTCGTCTTACTCGACGGCTGGCCGGATTTGGTATTCCCCGTATTCAAGCTGCTGGAACCCAATCTTGCCGACCGCGCGGTCATCGCTGTGGATGATGTGGAAGGCTTTTCACCTGCCATGCAGGATTATCTCGATTACGTCCGCCGTCCTGAAAACGGTTATATTTCATCCACGCTAAAACCTTACAAAGCGTTGGAATATACGGTCAAAACAGGCAACCATACCGAAAAGGTCGTCTGAAAACCGGTTTTACCAAGATGAAACCGCCTTTTCAGACGACCTTCAATATGATTCAGTCCTCGTCCTTTCCGTCCAACAGCAAAAACACCATCGTCGCAAACAGCATCAGTACCGCCGTCAACACCATCGCCCTCGAATAATTGTCCGCCCCCGCCCTACCCAGATAGGCGTAAATCAGGGTGGTCAGCGTCTGCCATTCGGGACGTGCCAAAAACAGCGTTGCCGCAAACTCGCCGACGCAGGTTGCCGCCGCCAAAGTCAGCCCGCGCCTGAAAGCAGGTTTCAGCAATGGGGCGGTGATGTAAAAGGTCGTCTGAAAACGGTTTGCCCCCATAGTCCTCGCCGCCTCGCCATAGCCTTGCGGCAACGCATCCCACGCCGCCAAAACATCTTTGGCAACAAACGGATACGCCAACAGCGCATAAGCGGCAATCAAAAGCGGCAGCGATGCCGTCCATTGCGGATACAGCAGCAGCACGCCGAACGCCACACAGACCGGCGACACCATAAACGGCAAAAATACCGCCCCCCTCACCCACGCCGCGCGCCTTGCCAAGCAGGCATACGACACGCCCAATACCGCAGCGGCAGCGACCGCCGCCGCCGAAAAACGAACGGTGTTCCAAAGCGCCGCCAGCGTTTCGCCCTCGAGCAATACCCGCCAAGACCCTCCGGCAAGGACAGCCTGCCGGACAACCGCAAGCAGGGGCATCAGGCAGCACACACACAACACCGACAATACCGCCGCGACCATCAGCCGTTCCGCCGCTGTTTCGGGCTTGCGCGGGCGCGGTGCGGCGTGTGCCTTATCCGCATCCGTCCGACGGCTCAACCGCGCATACAGCAACCCCGCCGCCGCGGTAATCCCCAACACCAGCCATACCAAGACGGAAGCCTGCGCCATATCCAATTCATACGCAATCAGCCGGTAAATCTCCACTTCCACCGTCGCATAGCGGTCGCCGCCCAACAGCAAAGCCAGTCCGAACCCCGAAAAACAATACAGGAAAACCAAACACAAACCGCCTGCCAACCACGGGCGCAATACCGGCCATTCCACCCTTAAAAACCGCTGCCAAGCCCCCGCCCCCAAAGCCTGCGCCGTTTGCAGGCGCGCCTCGGGAACCTGCAAAAATCCCTGATACGCCGCGCGCACCAAAACCGGCAGGTTGAAAAACACATTGCCGTAGATCAACAGGTACGGCGTATCCTGCCAGCCCGCCCAAACGGCACCGTTTGTGCCGAATAAAGCCAACACGCCCATCCCCGCCACCAAAGTCGGCATCACGAAAGGCAGCATCAACAGCCTCAACACCAAAGCGCGTCCCCGAAAATCCAAACGCGCCAATACCCACGCCGCAGGCACGCCCAAAATCCCCGCTAGCACGCAGGTTGCCAAAGCCTGAAACACCGTCCATAAGATAAGGTGCTGCATATAGTCATCGCGCAACACCCCGCCCCATGCACTCTCATCGTAAAAAGCCAGCGCAACCAAAGGCGCGACGACCATCACGATAAGGAAGCCCAAAGGCAGCAGCGCGAGCAGTAAAGTGGAACTGAAAGAGCGGATGGAAGACATGGTTTGATGCTGTATGAAAATTAAAAAAATATAGGATTAAGTCGTCTGAAAAACGGTTTCAGCAAACCCGCCAAGCTGCTTTCAGACGACCTCTTTATCCAATACGGACTTTTACAATGCCTGAAACGCCTGTACTGCCGCCCAAATTATTTCAGGCTGCTCTTTAATCGCTTCATGAACGGCAAACGGCACATTCATCAGATGCACATAAGGCAATTCGGTTTTCAGTTCTACCCAATCATCGAAGGCAAGCAGAAAATCGGCTTCTCCGCGTATTGCCAAGACATTAGCTGCGATTTCACGGACGCTTTCGTTGGGATAACCGCTTGCGCTTTCATCCAGCCACATGGCTTTCAATGCCGCAATCCATTTTTCGGCATCGGGTTCGGGATTGGCTGCCTGATAAGCGGCAAGCTGTTCCGACAGTTTTTCTTTTACAATATTAAGGTTCAGCGCTTCAAACATCGACCGTACGCGATTCAAGTGTTTTTGATGCCACTCTGCACCTACCGTGATGATTTTCTCAACATTTTCATCTTCCGCACCAAGACGGTAAGCCGTTATTCCGCCGTCGCTAAATCCGAACAGGCTGTATTTTCCCACGCTTTCACTGCGCAGGATTTGGCGCACATCATCGGCGGCTTGGGCATAGGTCAGTGAGGCTGTGCCGAGCGTAGAGCGCCCGTGTCCGCGCGTATCGACGGCAATCACGCGGTAGTTTTGCAATAAACGCGGCAGCAGCGATTCAAAATCGCTAATCGAGCCAAAACCGCCGTGAAGCAAGACCATGACGGAGGCGGCTTCCTTACCGCCGATTTGGTAGTGCAGGCTTGCACCTTGATGGTTAAAAAATTTGGACTGCATGGTTTACCTTTTCAATCTATCCGGAGTATCTGCATAGGAAACATCAAAAAGCTTTTGGATTCCAACACAGATATTGAACATTTGCAAAGGGTCGTCTGAAAACGGCTTAGGAGCTGTATCTCCGTTTTCAGACGACCTCTTTCTTTAAACTTTTGTGTTCTCGATCATCAGCCGATTCCTCAACCATCTGGCGGTAGGTGCGATTTCGCCTGCCAGCATACCGGCTTCCACGCCTGTCGAGTGTTTGATGACATCCGCCGCCGCGCCGTGCAGCCATACGCCGGCGCATGCGGCTTGGAACGGCGGGATGCCTTGCGCGAGCAGGCTGCCGATGATGCCGCTTAAAACGTCGCCGCTGCCTGCGGTGGCAAGTCCGGCGTTGCCGCTTGGGTTGGTATAGACCATGCCGTCGGGTGCGGCGACCAGTGTGCGGTGTCCTTTTAAGACGGTTACGACTTGGAACGTTGCGCTGATGGTTTGGACGGCGGACATTCTGTCTTGCTGGACGGCTTGGGTGGATGTACCGAGCAGGCGGGCGGCTTCGGCGGGATGCGGGGTCAGAACCAGATGGCTGCGTTTTTGTGCGGCTTCGCGGGTTTCGGGATGCGACCTTGCCAGCAAAGTCAGTGCGTCGGCATCAAGCAGCAGCGGCGCGTCCTGATTTTGCGTCAACACGGTATTTAAGATTGAGTCGGCAGTTTCGTCCAAACCCATGCCGCAGCCGACCGCCCATGCGCTGATATCCTTGCGTTTCAGCAGGTCTTCGGCAGTCGCCAGCATGATTTCGGGGCGTTCGGGGATGACGGCAAAGGGCAAGGCGGTTTGATTGAAGCCCGCCCACACTTTTCCGCTGCCTTGATAAATCGCGGCGGTGGAAGCGAGAACAACGGCTCCGCTCATGCCCGATGCGCCGCCGACGACGGCGAGAGTGCCGTATGTCCCTTTGTGCGATTCCGCTTGGCGTGGGGCGAATACGTCGGGAAATTGCGAGGTCGTCTGAAAAAAATCGGGCGTATCGGGGAGCTTATAGGACGGGTTCATCATCAATCTGCCTGAGTTTGGGATAAAATAGCGGATGCGTGGCGAAAAGAGGATGTCTTTTATCGACTGTTGTTTTCACGATTCTACCGCCCCGTATAGGAACACTACAACCGCACAACAAGGAATATTTAATGAAACAAAAAGTCAAAGTCTGGGATTTGCCAACGCGCCTGTTTCACTGGCTCTTGGTCTTGTCGGTCGGATTTATGTGGTACAGCGCGCAGGCAGGCGGCGGGATGCTGGTTTGGCACTTGCGCTGCGGGCTGCTGGTGGCGGGGCTGATTGTCTTCCGCCTGTGTTGGGGCTTGTGGGGCAGCGATACGGCGCGGTTTTCGCAATTCGTGCGCGGCCCGTCGTCCATCCGCCGCTACCTGCAAGGCAGCCTGACGGAAAACGAACAGCCCGGACACAACCCTTTGGGCGCGCTGATGGTCATTGCGCTGATTGCGGCGGTTTTGCTGCAAGCGACGACGGGCTTGTTTGCCGCCGATGAAAACACGTTTACCGACAGCGGCTATCTGAACCATCTGGTCAGCTCGGACACGGGCAGCCTGATGCGCAAAATCCACGTCAATTTCTTCAATCTGCTGGCGGCATTGGCAGGTCTGCACGTCATCACGGTTTTGGCGTATAAGTTTTTGAAGAAAAAAGATTTGATCCACCCGATGATCAGCGGCTACAAGTATATCGAGGGGCAAACCGTTACCTTGAAATTTGCTTCCGCCGCCAAACTGATTGCCGCATTGGCAGTGGCGGCTGTGGCGGTGGCTGCGATTTTGATGTTGAAATAACAATTTAAACAAATAGAAAAAGGTCGTCTGAAACTTTCAGACGACCTTTTTACATTGGATTTATTGCTTTTTCAGCCCTTTGGCTTTGACGGTCGCAATGGTGCCGTCTATGCCTTTTTGCTTGATAAGTTCGCCGAACTGGTTGCGGTAAACCGTTACCAGGCTCGTTCCGTCCACGCGGATGTTGTAGATTTTATAGACAGGGCCGACCTTATAAAGCTGGTAGGCCACTTCGTATTTCGTCCCTTTTTTGGTGTGCAGTTCAGAAAATACGTCGAACTTATTGCCGTTGACCGTCATTTTCGGCAACAGCCTTACCTGCGCATCCGCCGCGCCGATTAAGGCGGAATGCGAATACATGGCTATAATCATCTCTTTAAAAGCGCGGATAAATTCCGTTTTCTGAGTGGCGGAGAATTCACGCCAAGGCGCGCCGACCGCCAAAGCGGAAATGCGTTCGTAATCCAGATAACGGTCTGCATACTGCTCGATCTGCTTGACCTTTTGCGCCTCGCTCAAAGAGCCGTTGCGCGCAATTTTCAAAACTGCATCCATATTCTGCTGCATCTGAGCCTGTGCGGGGTGTGTTTCAGCCGCCACATAAGGCGCGGCAACCACCATCGGGACAGATAATACAAAAGCGGACAAATAAGGGTTCATCATTATTCCATAAGATAAGAAGCAAAGCTGCATTTTAAAACGCCCTGAGGCATAAACCGTTAATCAAATGTAAAAGCAGGAAAGATAACTATATAATCGCCCTATCCGAATTTCTGAAATTCCCGCCATGTACGATGTCAACACACACGATGTCCGCCGATTTTTCGCCCATGTCTGGCAACAACGCCTCACCCCCCTGCAACTGGACGGCCTGCAACAAAAAGCCCTGCGGATTATCGAAGCCCATCCCGAATACGCCCGCTATCTCGAAAATATCGAAGACTATCTGGACAAAACCTGGACGCCAGAAGACGGCGAAACCAATCCCTTCCTGCATATGTCGCTGCATCTCTCCCTGCAAGAACAAGCAGCCATCGACCAGCCGCCCGGCATCCGCGCCATACACGGTCAACTCTGCGCGCGCTATGGCGGCGATTGGGTACGTGCCGAACACGATATGATGGATGCGCTGGCAGAAACCATATGGGAAGCGCAACGCTACGGACGCGGCTTGGATGTCAACGCCTATATGACTCGGTTGCGAAAACTGGTCGGACTGGGGCAGGAAGAAACCGCCCGCATCAATCCGCACGAAGTCGGCGTGTCCGGCATCATCAGCGAAAGGGCTTGAATTCATCTAGTTTCACCTAGTTTCCAGTTTATAGAAAAGAATTTTCAGACGACCCTTCATGCCCGTTTAGTTCAAAATATCGGCTACCTTACATATCTATCACACTAAAATCAGTAAAGAGGTCGTCTGAAATCCGTTTTCAGACGACCTTATCTTAACCTTTACCCCGCCCGGCAATATCACTTTACCCTTCCATATACCCCTGTTCCCGCATAGAGCAGACTTCTTTCGCCGTAACAATGAAATGATCCAAAAGCGAGACATCAACCAATGCCAAAGCCTGTTTCAGACGACCTGTGAATGCAATATCTGATTGCGAAGGCGTAGCCGAACCGCCGGGATGATTGTGCGCGATAATCAGGCTGTCAGCGTATTCGTCTAATGCGAGCTTGACGATTTCCCTGATATAGACGGTATTTTCCGCCACCGTTCCGCGCGAGAGTTCGCGCATGGCAATCAGCCTGTTTTGGCGGTTGAGCAAAAGCGCGGTGCTGACTTCTATCTTTTCATGCCCCAAATGCAGGCGCAGATAATCGGCAACGGCTTTCGGGCTGGAAAGCGTGATGTTTTCCTGTAAATCCTCACCCAAAATCCGCCTGCCGATTTCTTTAACGACGGCAAACTGGGTAAAACTCGCCAAACCCATGCCCTTGTATGCGGAAAGTGTTTTAGCGTCGGCGCTCATCAGTTTGCCCAAGCTGCCAAACTCGTTCAGCAGATAACGCGCCAAATCCACTGCGCTCATCCCGCGCGTCCCCACCCGCAGCAAAATCGCCAGCAGCTCAGCATCGCTCAATGCACCCGCGCCGCGTGCCAATAATTTTTCACGCGGCCGCTCGCCTTCAGGCCACTGTTTGATACTCATGCTTTACCCCTTGCGTGAACATTCACGAAAAAAATTTGTTTGAGAATCTGCTTGTTATTACACTGTTTACAACGAATGCCTATCAAGCAACTATTGTAAATATTTCATATTTTATTATATTTCGAATGAATATTTAAAATATAGGCATAATATTCATATAAATTAATTGCATAAAAACAACGCGCTCAACTTCGCTTGTGAAAGCGATTGCCTTTCCTTATTCTCCCGTATGGATTGACCGCAGATTCAATCTAACAGGTTTCAAAATGTCCCGTTTAAATCAAATCCGCGGGAAATCAGCCCCTTCGGGCAATTTCGTATTGCCCCTGCGTGCCATAGGCTAATATAATAGCGAGTTCGGCGGAGGCGGTTTATCCTTGGATTTCCATCCGTTTCCCATCCATGCTGCCCGTGCGCTTCACAAGAGTTTCAGACGACGTTTCGACGTTGCGACTCCCGCCAGCAATCAAACAGCTTTTTATCACCCTTTCGAAAATCCGTTTTGCCGGTACTCGTCATTTTTATTGGAGTATTGCCATTATGACCGCAACCACTGCGTCTTCAGCCAAACCTTATCTTAAAATCCAAGGCTTGGTGAAAAAGTTTGGTGACAATTACGCTGTCGATAACATCGACTTGGATATTTATCAACATGAAATCTTTGCCCTTTTGGGCAGCTCCGGCAGCGGCAAATCCACGCTGCTGCGTATGCTGGCGGGCATGGAAAGCCCTAATCAGGGCAAAATCATTCTGGACGGTCAAGACATTACCAAACTTGCCCCCTATGAGCGCCCCATCAATATGATGTTTCAAAGCTATGCCCTGTTCCCGCACATGACTGTGGAACAGAACATTGCCTTCGGTCTGAAACAAGACAAAATGCCCAAAGATGAAATCGCTGCGCGCGTGGAAGAAATGCTGCGTCTGGTGCAGATGACCAAATACGCCAAGCGCAAACCGCATCAATTATCCGGCGGCCAGCAACAGCGTATCGCTTTGGCACGCAGCTTGGCAAAGCGTCCGAAAATCCTGCTGCTTGACGAACCTCTCGGCGCGTTGGACAAAAAACTGCGCCAACAAACCCAGCTCGAATTGGTCAACACGCTGGAACAAGTCGGCGTAACCTGCATCATGGTCACGCACGACCAAGAAGAAGCGATGACGATGGCGACCCGCATCGCCATTATGTCTGACGGTCAGTTGCAACAGGTCGGTACACCCAGCGACGTGTACGACTACCCCAACAGCCGCTTTACCGCCGAATTCATCGGCGAGACCAATATTTTTGGCGGCGTCGTGATTGACGACCATGCCGATTATGCCGTCATCGAATGCGAAGGTTTGGAAAACCATGTCCGCATCGACCACGGTTTGGGCGGCCCGAGCGAACAAGACATTTGGGTCAGCATTCGTCCCGAAGACATTGATTTGTACAAAGAAAAACCCGACCACTTGGGCAGCTTCAACTGGGCAAAAGGCACGGTAGAAGAAATCGCCTACTTGGGCAGCTTCGCGATTTACCACATCAAACTCGCCAACGGCCGCGTCGTCAAAAGCCAAGTTCCCGCACCTTATTGGTACGTGCGCAACATCACGCCGCCGACTTGGGACGAAACCGTCTATATCAGCTGGCCGGAAAACCAACCGACTCCGTTGTTCCGTTGATTTAAGGGGAATGAGATGAACCTTAAAAAACTGAAAAACAAACTGTTCCGCCGCCCGGGTCAGCGCGCGGTCATTGCCGTGCCGTATATTTGGCTTTTGGTGCTGTTTCTGATTCCGTTCGCCATCGTGCTGAAAATCAGCTTTGCCGAACAAGAAATCGCCATTCCGCCGTTTACGCCGCTGACCAGCGTCGATGAAGATTTAGGTCGTCTGAACATCGCCATCAGTTATCAAAACTATGCCGATATCTTCCAAAATTTTTGGAATACCCTGAATCCGTTTGGCGACAGCGAAAACAGCAATATCTATCTGATGACCTACTGGTCTTCGATTAAGACTGCGCTGACGACGACCATCATTTGTCTGCTGATTGGTTATCCGACCGCCTATGCGATTTCGCGCGCCAATCCCGCTATGCGCAACGGTCTGCTGCTTGCCATCATGCTGCCTTTCTGGACTTCCTTCCTGTTGCGCGTCTACGCATGGATGGGACTGCTGGGACACAACGGCATCATCAACAATTTCCTGCTCAAAATGCAGATTATCGAAGAGCCTTTAGACCTGTTTTACAACGCGTTCTCGCTGAACTTAGTCATGGTTTATGCCTATCTGCCGTTTATGATTCTGCCGCTTTACACGCAACTGGTGAAACTCGACAACCGCCTGCTCGAAGCGGCTTCTGATTTGGGCGCAGGACCGATTAAATCGTTCTTCACCATTACCCTGCCCCTGTCTAAAACCGGCATCATCGCAGGCTCCATGCTGGTTTTCGTACCCGCAGTCGGTGAATTTGTGATTCCCGAGCTGGTCGGCGGTTCGGAAAACCTGATGATCGGTAAAGTTTTGTGGCAGGCGTTCTTCGATCAAAACAACTGGCCGTTGGCTTCCGCCGTCGCCGTCGTCATGGTCGCACTGCTGGTCGTACCGATTGCACTGTTCCAGCATTATGAAAACCGCGAATTAGAGGAAGGATCCAAATAATGCAGAAATCCCGATTATCCTGGTTCCTGAAACTGATGCTGATGCTGTCGCTGGCGTTTCTGTATATTCCGCTGGTCGTCTTGGTCATCTATTCGTTCAACGAATCCAAGCTGGTTACTGTTTGGGGCGGCTTTTCGACCAAGTGGTACAGCGCATTGCTGGAAAACGACACCATCTTGGAAGCCGCTTGGCTGTCGCTGCGCATTGCCGCCGCATCCTCGCTTGCAGCCGTCGTTTTGGGCACGCTGGCAGGTTACGCGATGGCGCGCATCAAACGCTTCCGCGGCAGCACCTTGTTTGCCGGTATGATTTCCGCGCCTATGGTTATGCCTGACGTGATTACCGGTCTGTCCATGCTCCTGCTGATTATTCAGGTGCAAATGTTCCTGCAAGGTAGCGAATTGCTGCAAAACCTGTACTTCGACCGCGGTTTCTTCACCATTTTTCTCGGGCATACGACGCTTTGTATGGCATACATCACCGTCGTCATCCGTTCGCGTCTGGTGGAGCTGGACCAATCGCTCGAAGAGGCCGCAATGGACTTAGGTGCGCGTCCGCTGAAAATCTTTTTCGTCATCACCCTGCCCTTGATTGCCCCTGCCATCGCTTCAGGCTTCCTGCTCGGCATTACCCTGTCGCTGGATGATTTGGTGATTACCTCCTTCCTGTCCGGTCCCGGTTCTTCCACATTGCCGCAGGTGATTTTCTCCAAAATCAAACTGGGTCTCGACCCGCAGATGAATGTGTTGGCAACCATCCTGATCGGCATCATCGGTACGCTGGTCATCGTCATCAATTACTGGATGATGCGCCAAACAACCAAACGTGATCGGGAAGCCGCCGAAGCCTACCGTCAGGAAAAGCTTGCCGCAGAAAAAGCGAATTGACCCAATCAGACAGGCTGACCGCATCAATGCAAGGTCAGCCTGTTTTCTTCACACAACCCGTTTAACCCACTTTTCAGACGACCCTCAACTCCCAAAGGTCGTCTGAAACCACACAAAGCATTACCCTATGATTCATCCCAATTTCAAAGAATACCTTCCCTCCTATTATTTCAGCACCATCAATCCCCACGCCGCTTATCCCAAGCTTGAAGGTCGTCTGAAAACCGAGACCTGCGTTATCGGCGGAGGATTGACAGGACTTTGCACCGCCCTTCCCCTTGCCGAAAACGGACGCGAAGTAACCGTACTCGAAGCCGCCCGCATCGGCTTCGGCGCATCAGGGCGCAGCGGCGGGCAAGTCATCAGCGATTACGCCTGCGGTATGGAAGAAATCGAAAAACAAGTCGGCTTGGAACAAGCCCGCTGGTTTTGGCAGCAATCCCTGCAAGCCGTCGAACTCGTTGACGAACGAGTTAAAAAACATCAAATCTCCTGCGACTGGCAGCGCGGCTATGCTACCGTCGCCATCCGCCCGCAGCATTGGGAAGAATTACAACAATGGCATGAACACGCCCGACAACATTACGGCGCTACCCATTACCAACTCTGGGATAAAGCCACGCTCAAGCAACAACTTGCCAGCGATATGTACTTGGGCGCACAGTTCGACCCCCATTCCGGCCACCTCCATCCGCTCAACTACACCCTGGGCATCGCCCGCGCCGCCGCAGAAGCAGGCGCGCAGATTTTCGAACAGTCCCCGATGACCCGTATCGAACCCTATCAAGGCGGCTGGCTCGTCCATACCCCGGACGGCAGCATCGAATGCCAAAACCTCGTGTATGCCGTCAACACCTACGCCGGTTTGCATCAAAAATTCAAGCCGTTGGAAAAAAAAGCCATCGCCGTCAGCACCTTCATCATCGCCACCGAACCGCTGGGCGAACGCGCCAAAGAGCTCATCCGCAACAACATGGCTGTCTGCGACAACCGCCACGTCCTCGACTACTACCGCCTCAGTTCCGATGGCCGCCTGCTCTTCGGCGGCAAAGACAACGAGTTCATCGACGATCCCGACCGCATGACCGAGCTTGTCCGCCAAGACATGCTCAAAGTCTTCCCCCAGCTTGCCGATGTCAAAATCGAACATTCCTGGGGCGGCGAATGCGATATCACCGCCAACCTCGCCCCCCACTTCGGCAGACTCGCGCCCAATGTTTACTATGCCCAAGGCTACTCGGGACACGGCATGGCGATTACCGGCATAGCAGGCCTTGCCATCGCCGAAGCCATCATGGGTGACGATGGTCGTCTGAAACCGTTTGAAAAACTCAAACACCCGAGTATCATTACCCAACCTTTCCTGCGCAAACTCGGCTCCTTCCTCGGTTCGAAATATTACCAATGGAAAGACAGCCGTTAAGCATTTGGTTAAGCTCGAACACATCAACAAAAGGTTGTCTGAAAACCCGATTCAGGTTTCAGACGACCTTTTCGATATTGAATAGAAGGCTTCCAATCAAACTGCTATCGCATCAAATGCTCAACGAACGCTCGATGATTTTATAGTGGATTAAATTTAAATCAGGACAAGGCGACGAAGCCGCAGACAGTACAGATAGTACGGTACCGATTCACTTGGTGCTTCAGCACCTTAGAGAATCGTTCTCTTTGAGCTAAGGCGAGGCAACGCCGTACTGGTTTAAAGTTTAATCCACTATAGATTCCTACCCTCTCCGTTTGTGCTCCAAACCCATCACATCAAATGAATCTCGCTTGCCGGATTGGAAACATTTTCATATACGGTAATCGAAACAATTTTCCCGCTTTCGTCAAACACAATTTCCAAATAAGGCTTATCAGGGCTGCGGTCTCGGTTGAAAAGGCGGAATACCCTTTGCGCCTCAAAAATCTTCCCGCGCGCTTTCAAATATTCGGGCAGCTGGCTGATGTTTTGAAAACTGCCGCCAAACCCGCCACCATGTTTCTTAAGATATTCCGGCGTTCCTCCTATACCGAAATTACGCGTTATCCTCAGCGGCTGATTCGAACCTTGGCTTTTATGATCGCCTGTTGATAAAACCAACGTATCCCGTTGCCTGAGTGCTTTCATTTCTTGTACCACCGGTTCTACCGCCTGCTGATTATAGCTCCGCTCCCCTTTTACCATCTGATCAATAGCCTCTATCACTTTATCAACGTTTTTAGGATCATTCGGATCAATATCAGGGAACAGTGCCTGCTCCAGCGGGTCATCTCCGCCGGGAATGCCCCAAATCGCCGCCAATTCTTTAGGGCTGCGTTCAAACAAACAACTGGAATCGATATTCTCGGCAACCTGACGGACAAAATCATCAATGCCTTCAATCTGATGCAGGTTGGTACAATTTGAAGAAGGTGCGCTTTCTACTTTGTTTATGTCCGTTTCTACGGTCTTATCATTTGTATTGGATTTCTCGGAAACAGAAGATAAAGGTGCAGAAACGACAGATTCTTTTACCTTATCCTGTTTGTCAGGAGAGCAAGCCGCCAATAAGACGGCGAGGGATAATAAGAAAAATTGGGATGTATTGTTTTGGATCATTTTAATTTTATGTTTCCAGTAATGTGTATTTAAAAAACGAAAATCAGTCAGTTGATAGATTCAAATAAAAACACTCATATCCCTATTCGAATCCACTACCAATCTAATCAATTAAAGTTATTCCTGCTCATCAAACAAGCCGACATCGAACAAATCTGGTTCACTCACCCGCCCACGGCAATCAACCTTAATGTCTTCATTTACCCGACAGCAACACGGCAGAATCTCGCCGGGCGCGACAAAGGCCAGCGGGAAATCGTCGTATGACACCCTGCCGTCTAATATTTTGACGCGGCAGGAACCGCAATAACCGCTGCGGCACTGGTACTCGACCTCGTGGCCGGTGCGCTCCAAGCCCTCCAATAAGGTTTCGCCCTCTTGAAGCTCGAAGGTTTTATCGTGTGTGCTGATGAG
>NZ_KV812094.1:52492-93022 GCF_001813335.1 Neisseria sp. HMSC055H02
TGCTGATGAGTGCCATTGTTATCTGTTTAAGCGGGAAAGGCCGTCTGCACGGCATAACCGAAATCTTTGATTTCGTTTCTGCACCTGTTCAGACGACCTCTGATGATGGAAATGCGGAAAAACCGCCGAGTTTGATTACAGTTCGAAATCGCCCAAATCGTCCGCACTGACTTCCGAATCAATCTGACCGATTAAGTAAGAAGAAATTTCCACTTCCTGCGGCGCGACTTGTACGTTGTCGGACGACAGCCACGCGTTAATCCACGGAATCGGGTTTTGGGTAGCACCTTCGAATCCGGCGGGCAGGCCGACCGCCTGCATACGCAAGTTGGTAATGTATTCGACATATTGCGCCAGAATTTCCTTGTTCAGACCAATCATCGAACCGTCTTTAAACAGATAGGCAGCCCATTCTTTTTCCTGCTCCGCCGCTTTTTTGAAGAGTTTGAAACATTCGTCCTGCAATTCGACGGCGATTTCCGCCATTTCAGGATCGTCGGCACCGGCGCGCATCAGGTTGAGCATATGCTGGGTGCTGGTCAGGTGCAGGGCTTCGTCGCGGGCAATCAGTTTGATGATTTTAGCGTTGCCTTCCATTAACTCGCGTTCGGCAAAGGCAAACGAGCAGGCGAATGAAACGTAAAAACGGATGGCTTCCAACACGTTGACGCACATCAGGCAGAGATAGAGTTTTTTCTTCAACTCACGTAAAGACACGGTAACGAGCTTGCCGCCGACATTGTGCGTGCCTTCGCCCAACAGGTTGTAATACTGGGTGTATTCGATTAAATCATCGTAATAGCAGGCAATGTCTTCGGCGCGGGCGATGATGTATTCGTTCTGCACGATGTCGTCGAACACGACCGACGGATCGTTCACGATATTGCGGATAATGTGGGTATAGCTGCGCGAGTGGATGGTTTCGCTGAAGCTCCACGTTTCAATCCAAGTTTCCAGCTCGGGAATCGACACCAAAGGCAACAAGGCAACATTTGGACTTCGGCCTTGGATGGAATCAAGCAAGGTTTGGTATTTCAGATTGCTGATGAAAATGTGTTTTTCGTGTTCGGGCAGGTTGGCGTAGTCGATACGGTCGCGCGACACGTCGATTTCTTCCGGCCGCCAGAAGAAAGACAGTTGCTTTTCAATCAGTTTTTCAAATACTTCGTATTTCTGCTGGTCATAACGTGCAACATTCACCGGCTGACCGAAAAACATAGGCTCTTTAAGCGCGTCGTTTTTGGTTTTGGAAAAGATGCTGTATGACATGACTAGGTGTTCGCAGGACATGGCTGTTTTCTCAGGTTGATTTAAATCTAAAAGTAGGATAGGCGACTTCTAGGCTATGCAAAGCATATGGGTCGTCTGAAAATTTTTATTTTGAGCCTTATTGCAATCGTGGTACAATTTGTCTCAACAAAACGCATGAGCAGGCATGAAACCATTTCAGCGTTTGTCCGGCCTTTTTTAGGCTACTAGCCCAAGAGCAGTTATAAAGCGAAGCCTGTACTGACAACCCTTGCTTTTAAGTGAGGGTTGTTTTACTTTGGGCGTTTGATTCTCTTATTGACCAATGTATTATGTAATAACACAAAGAAACCGACCGGTTTTCTCCTTACTTTTGTTCCGTGATTTTCTTTGTAATCCCCATCCCGTATATATGCACTATTAATGTAAATATGTACATCATGTTTTGGAGATTTGGCTCTTTGAAGTGAAAAGTAAATTTCATAATCTACTTTTTTACCGTTTTTATCCGTTACTGATATGGTCAGAAACTTATCGTCAGCCGAAGTGAAATAACATTTGTTTCTACTAATTTCACGCATAATTTGCGGCAACATTTTTGAAACCTGGTAGCGCTCGAAACAAAAAATTCGTGTTTCTTTAGCCGTTACATAATGCAATGCAGATTCAATATCTGATAACTTTTCTCCCTTACGTTTATTTTCACCTCTTGTAAAACAATGTGTACTAAACTCGATAATACAGCGGTATCGTTTTTCCGCCGTACCATCACTTTTAGCAGGTTGAATATAGTCACAAGAAAACGCAGTTAAATGCGTTAGATCATATTCAATACCTTGATAATCAAATTTAGGAAAGGCTTTCAATTACTTCACCAAAGCCCTTATCAAATCTTGCAAGCCCCACCTGCACAACCGTCATCCTGAATATCGGTCTGTGTATCGTCCGCGCCGTCGCGGGTGTTGTGGTAGTACAGGGTTTTGACGCCGTATTTGTAGGCGGTCAGCAGGTCTTTGAGCATTTGTTTCATGGAAACTTTGTTGCCTTCAAATTTGCCCGGGTCGTAGGCGGTGTTGGCGGAAATCGCCTGATCGACGAATTTTTGCATCACGCCGACAAGTTTCAGATAGCCTTCGTTGCCCGGAAGCTGCCACAGGGTTTCGTAGGCGTCTTTCAGGGTTTCAAACTCCGGCACGACTTGTTTCAGGATGCCGTCTTTCGAAGCTTTGACTGTTACCAAGCCGCGTGGCGGCTCGATGCCGTTGGTGGCGTTGGCGATTTGCGAACTGGTTTCAGACGGCATGAGTGCGGTCAGGGTAGAGTTGCGCAGACCGTATTTGACGATGTCGGCGCGCAGGCTTTCCCAGTCGCACAACAGCGGTTCGCTGCACACGGCATCCAAGTCTTTTTTGTAGGTGTCGATGGGCAGTTTGCCTTGCGAATAAACGGTTTGGTTGAACAGCGGGCATGCGCCGTATTCTTTGGCAAGGTTCACCGATGCTTTGAGCAGGTAATACTGCATGGCTTCAAAGGTTCGGTGGGTCAGGCCGAGCGCGGAATCGTCGCTGTAACGGACGCCGTTTTTCGCCAGATAGTAGGCGTAGTTGATGACCCCGATGCCGAGCGTGCGGCGGTTCATGGTCGCGGTACGGGCGGCTTCGACCGGATAGTCTTGATAATCCAGCAAGGCATCAAGTGCGCGCACAGTCAAATCGGCAAGACCTTCCAGCTCGTCCAAGCTGTTTAATGCACCCAAGTTGAAGGCGGACAAAGTACACAGGGCGATTTCGCCGTTCGGGTCGTTGATGTTATCCAGCGGTTTGGTCGGCAGGGCGATTTCCATACACAGGTTGGACTGGTGCACGGGTGCGACGCGCGGGTCAAACGGGCTGTGCGTGTTGCAGTGGTCAACGTTTTGGATGTAGATGCGTCCTGTTCCGGCGCGTTCCTGCATCAGCGTGGAGAACAAATCGGTAGCCGACAAAGTACGTTTGCGGATGTTCGGATCTTGCTCGTATTTCGTGTAGAGACGCTCGAATTCGTCTTGGTCGGCAAAGAACGCGTCATACAGGCCAGGGACTTCGTTGGGTGAAAACAGCGTGATGTTGCCGCCTTTAATCAGGCGGGTGTACAGCAGGCGGTTGATTTGCACGCCGTAATCAAGCTGGCGGATGCGGTTGTCTTCCACGCCGCGATTGTTTTTCAACACCAACAGGCTTTCGGCTTCGATGTGCCACAAGGGGTAGAACAAAGTTGCCGCGCCGCCCCGCACGCCGCCTTGCGAGCAGGATTTAACCGCCGCTTGGAACATTTTGAAAAACGGAATGCAGCCGGTGTGTTGCGCTTCGCCACCACGGATTTCGCTACCCAATCCACGGATGCGTCCGGCGTTGATGCCGATGCCCGCACGTTGGGAAACGTATTTCACAATCGCGCTGGTGGTAGCATTGATGGAATCCAGACTGTCGTCGCATTCAATCAATACGCAGCTTGAGAACTGGCGCGTAGGCGTACGCACGCCGCTCATAATCGGGGTTGGTAGCGATACTTTAAATGTGGAAACGGCATCGTAAAAACGTTTGACGTAATCCAAACGCGTCTCTTTCGGATATTTACTGAAGAGGCACATCGCCACCAAAATGTATAAAAACTGCGGCGTTTCATAAATCTGGCGGGTCACGCGATTCTGCACCAGATATTTGCCTTCGAGTTGCTTCACGGCGGCATACGAGAAGGTCATGTCGCGGCTGTGGTCGATATAAGCGTTCAGCTCGTCAAACTCTTCGCGGCTGTAATCTTCGATGATGTGGCGGTCGTATTTGCCCGCATCAGTGAGTTTTTTAACGTGGTCGAAGAGATGCGGCGGTTCGAACTCGCCGTAAGCGATTTTGCGCAGGTGGAAAATCGCCAAACGCGCAGCGAGATATTGATAGTCGGGCGTATCCTGCGAAATCAGGTCGGCAGCCGCCTTGATGATGGTTTCGTGGATGTCGTCGGTGCGGATGCCGTTGTAAAACTGGATGTGCGATTTGAGCTCGACTTGCGATACGGAAACGTTTTTCAAGCCTTCCGCCGCCCAAGTAACGACACGGTGGATTTTGTCTAAGTCGAGATTTTCCAAACGTCCGTCGCGCTTGGTTACTTTCAAATCAGTCGGTGCATTCATCGTGAGCTTTCTCCATCCTGAAACACAAGATACAGTATGTATTAATATCGAGTGGCACAATATAGTGTATTTTTCGTCGCTTATCCAGTCTTGACAAGGCCGCTGTTTTGAAATCGGGCTTTTCCCAATTTTCTTTCAGACGACCTCTTTCCCTATGATTCAAGCCTTACCGCAAAGATGCGTTTTTTAGCATCAAAACCCTCATTCGGCTATGCGCTTATGAAATAAGGCAAATTCGGATTTGTGTTAAATTTTGAAAATATAATGGCATACAACATGATGAAATAAGCAATAAAGGTCGTCTGAAACCTTATTCCGGTTTTCAGACGACCTTTCAGATGCTCAAAATCTAGGTATTTAATCTTGCAATGCGGCGGCGATTTCGTTGCGCAGTTTGTTTAAAAACCTGCCGTGGCGCACCCATTGAGCGGCAGCTTCGTGGTCTTTCGCTGCAAAGGCCGTCCGCAAATCTTGATACAGCTTGTCTTGTTCGCGGCTGATTTCTTGGTCCAACGCGCGCAGGGCTTCGTTGTTTTGCGCCATTTGCGCATCCATCAGCGTTTCGCGCCATTCCATTTGCTGCATGAGAAATTCAGGAGCGAAAGAGGTATGCTCCGGCGCATCGGCGTCTATGCCCAACGTTTTCAACAGATACGCCGCGCGGTCAATGGGATTTCTCAAGGTACGGTAGGCATCGTTGATGGTGGAAGACATCATCACTGCCTGCTTTTGCTCGAAAGCGGAGGATGAAGCGAATTTGTCGGGATGAAAACGGGCAGCCAAGGCGCGGTAGGTTTGCTCCAAGCTTTCGGCGTCGATATCGAAAGCGGGTTCAAGCTGGAAGAGTGTGAAATATTGGGACATGGCGGGATAATTAATGTGAAATTTTCGGCAGAAACCTGATTTTGCCTTATAATCCGCTGATTCTTAACCAAAAGGACTGAATATGAGCAGTAAAGTGCAATACAATAAAGGCAAAATACGCGACAATGCCTTAAAAGCCTTAGTAAAATCCGATTTGTTCCGACACAAGGTGGAACGGAAAAGAAAAGGCAAAGGCAGCTACAATAGGCAGGAAGCGAAAAAATGGCGGGACGGTTTTGATACTGTCCCGCCACTTTTTTGTCTTAAACGTGGAAGCTCTCGCCGCAGCCGCAAGAGTCTTTGACATTCGGGTTTTCAAATTTGAAACCTTCCTGCAAACCTTCTTTGGTGTAATCGACTTGCGTGCCGTCCAAATAAACCAAGCTTTTCGGGTCGATATAAACGCGCGCACCGTGTTCTTCAAAAATCAGGTCGTCCTCGTTCGCTTCATCGACAAACTCAAGGTTGTATGCCATGCCCGAGCAGCCGCTGGTTTTCACACCCAAGCGCACGCCCAAGCCTTTGCCGCGTTTGGTCAGGTAGTTGTTGATGTATTTGGCTGCGTTTTCTGTGATGGTAATCATGCTTCTTTCCTTATTTCGCAATCATTGTCTTGTTTTGCCTGCTTTCATTTTCAGACGACCTATTGCCTTCAGGTCGTCTGAAAACGTTGTTTCGCCCACGCTATCGCCGCAGCAATAGCATTTTTTGCCTGCGGACTGTTTTTCCAACAGGTTGAGCCGGTCAGTTTTGCGCCTTGTTCCAAAATGTCTTCCAAGTCCGCAGCAGCCAGCGTAACAACATCATCCAAACCCATTTGCTGCAAACGCTGCAATACGGTTTTGATTATGTCTTTGGCAGCAAGCAGGAATTAAGTTTCTTCTTGGCTAGGCATAGTTTTTCCGTCTAGGCAACTATAGAGTTTAGGTAGGATGGAGGCTGACTGAAACCGTCGGGCAGGGAGAGATGAAGCACGACATGAATGTCAGCGAGACGCGTTGGACTCTTGCTTCCCAGTCGGTTGCATTTTCTTCAGTAAAGCCCAGTCGGTTGCATTTTCTTCAGCAAAGATAGTATCCACCGAGGCAAGACCTAAAAATAGCCCAGCAATACTTTCAAGCACCCTATTTCAACTGGCTGTCCTTACTGCCGCGCCGGTTGTAGGCGTAATGGAATTGCTGTTGTTTGTCCGCTTCTTCTTGGCAGGCAATACACAACTGCACACCGGGCAGGGCTCGACGGCGGGCGTCGGGAATCGGCTCGCCGCATTCAACACATTCGCGGGCGCTTTTGCCGGAGGGCAGTTTTTGCCGGGCAGCAGCTAACGCATCGTCCAAATTGGCGTCGATTTGCGCCTGTTCCTCGCCGTCGGGCGCCCAGCCGCCAGCCATGTTATACGCCTTTTTTCTTTTTGTAGTCTGCCACGGCAGCTTTTACAGCATCTTCAGCCAGGATAGAGCAGTGGATTTTTACCGGCGGCAGTTCCAATTCTTCGGCAATTTCGCTGTTTTTAATTGCCAACGCGTCATCCAGGCTTTTGCCTTTGACCCACTCGGTAATCAGGCTGGACGAAGCGATGGCAGAGCCGCAGCCGTAGGTTTTAAATTTCGCATCTTCAATGATGCCTTCATCATTCACTTTGATTTGCAGGCGCATGACGTCGCCGCAGGCCGGCGCGCCGACCATGCCGGTGCCGACGGAATCGTCGCCCTTGTCAAAAGTACCGACGTTGCGCGGGTTTTCGTAGTGATCGATTACTTTATTGCTGTATGCCATGATGTGGTTTCCTTAATGTTTTTTGATGGTTTCAGTGGTTTGTTTGCTGGTTTTCAGACGACCTGAAATTCAGATTTTGCACGCGCCGCCTTCGCAGCCGTCGTCGTTTTCCGAATCGACGCCGCCTTCCACAGTAACGCCGTCAAAATCTTCAAGCAGATTGTCGAGGTTGTCCAAATCTAAATCTTGTTCGTTCATGGTTTTGTATCCTTGATTTTAATGTGGTGGCTTTTAGGTCGTCTGAAAAGGTCTTTTTGAGGTTTCAGACGACCCTTTTTAATGTTTAGGTTGGATAAATTGCTCAATATTGCCTATTACAGTTTTTCATCAGCCATATACAAAAGCACATTCCAAAATTGTTTGGGCTTTCCCGTTAACATTAATCGGTTTCAGTTTTGCTTGCAGGGTTTCGTATTCTTCTAAAATCAAACTGTATTTCCGAACAGGACGGTATTTTCCTTTTAACACCTTGCGTGCCTGTTCCGGCGGCACATCCAACAACAAACGGGTGTAGCTGTAACCTGCGGTTTCTATTTGGAACGTCTGGCTGATATGGACCACAGGCAAGCCATAATAAGTACCGCTGAGTTTCAAACGGGTTTGATCAAGAATGAACGGTTCTCCATCTTCACTAAACTCCGCGCGGTGCAAAGTCATCGGCGGGTGCGCAAGATCACGGTAAGCCTTTGGCAGATTGACTCTATTGGGATAATTCAAACGTAGGTTTTGATATTTAGAGTCCTTATCGTTCCAGCTGTAGTTTATATCACTAAATGAATCAAGCAGGTTTTCCAAACGTTTATCGAATTGACAGCCATTTTCAAATGATTTAAATATCGTTGACCAATCGGGTTGTGTCTGTGCTGAAACCAGCGGGGCAGAACATAGCATCAGACAAGAAAGTAAGTAGCGTGTTTTATTTTTTATAGTCATTCTTAGTATTTTTCTGGATGGGGTCGTCTGAAAAGGTCTTTGGGGAGATTTTCAGACGACCTTTTTCTATTTATTAAGTGGGTTGGGTTGTTAAACCCAACATTTCGGGCAGATTGATAAGCTTATTGGGTTTTCAACCCAACCTACGCTTGCTGAAAACGGATGCTTTAGCTCAAATCAAATACCTGTATCGTCAAAACCGCTTCGGGAGGCAGTGCGCGCAGCAATTCAGGACGGTGCAGTTTCAAAGGACGGTAGCCGTACGACTGCATCAGCACGGTTTCGCCCTTGTCGTCTTCCATAAAAACAGGCGTGAAGTTTCCATGCGGCGCATCGCCCTGTGGCGAGATTTTACCGTCTAGCAGCCACGGGGCGACGTACCGCGCCTGCGTTTGGTATACATCGGGATAGCCGCCTTTGTTCTCGGTCTGCGCGGCTCGCCCCTCTTTGTAAAGTTCATCCAGCCAGTCCGCACCGGAAACGCCGCACTCCCACGAGGCGATAAGATGTGGCTCTTGCCTGTCTGCATCGCTGAAAACGCTTATCCACCAACCCAGCATAATTTATTCCTTTCGTGATGGTTTTTTGAGTGCAAGCTGCTCTTAATGCGCCGCCCATTCAATCGAGTTCAAATCAATCCCGTCTTTGAACATTTCCCACAGCGGCGACAGCTCGCGCAGTTTGCCAATTTTGGATTTGATCAGTTCGGCGGCGAATCGCACTTCTTCTTCGGTGGTCATACGACCGAAGGTGATACGCAGGGATGAGTGCGCCAGTTCGTCGTTGCGGCCGAGCGCGCGCAGGACGTAGCTGGGTTCGAGCGAGGCGGAGGTGCAGGCGGAGCCGCTGGATACGGCGAGTTCTTTCACCGCCATAATCAGACTTTCGCCTTCGACGAAGTTGAAGCTGACGTTCAGGTTGTTCGGGGCGCGGTGTTCGAGGTCGCCGTTGATATAGACTTCTTCGATGCCTTCTATGCCTTTGAGGAAGATGTCGCGCAATTTGCGGTAGTGTGCCATGTCTTGCTCGAGTTCTTCTTTGGCGATGCGGAAGGCTTCGCCCATGCCGACGATTTGGTGGGTCGGCAGGGTGCCGCTGCGGAAGCCGCGTTCGTGGCCGCCGCCGTGCATTTGGGCTTCGAGGCGGACGCGGGGTTTGCGGCGGACGTACAGTGCGCCGATGCCTTTGGGGCCGTATACTTTGTGGCCGGACATGGACAGCAGGTCGATTTTGGCGGCTTCAACGTCAACAGGCACTTTGCCGCAGGCTTGGGCGGCATCGACGTGGAAGATGATTTTGCGTTCGCGGCAAATTTCGCCGATGGCGGGAATGTCTTGCACCACGCCGATTTCGTTGTTCACCCACATCACGGAAATCAGGATGGTGTCGTCGCGGATGGCGGCTTTGAGTTCTTCCAAATCGATCAAACCGTTTTCTTGTACGCCGAGGTAGGTGACTTCAAAACCTTGGCGTTCGAGTTCGCGCATGGTGTCGAGCACGGCTTTGTGTTCGGTTTTGACGGTGATGAGGTGTTTGCCTTTGGTTTTGTAGAAGTTTGCCGCGCCTTTGATGGCGAGGTTGTCGGACTCGGTCGCGCCGCTGGTGAAGATGATTTCTTTGGGGTCGGCGTTGATCAGGGCGGCAATGTCGGCGCGGGCTTTTTCGACGGCCTCTTCTGCTTCCCAGCCGAATGCGTGGCTGTTGGAGGCGGGGTTGCCGAAGGTTTCGGTCAGATAGGGAATCATTTTTTCGGCAACGCGTTTGTCAACGGGGGTGGTGGCGGCGTAGTCGAGATAAACGGGGGTTTTGACGGTCATGGTTTGCTCTTTCTTTTTCTGTAATGTACTTAATGGATATGTGTAAATTGGATGACGTGGCTGCCGTCATCGCTGTTTTTCTGTTCGATGATGCTTTGCAAGGTAACGCTGCTGAGGTAATCGTTGATGGTTTTGTTCAGGTTTTCCCAAAGGTCGTGCGTCAGGCAAGGCGCACCGTGGTGGCAGTTGGCTTTGCTGCTGCATTGGGTGGCGTCCAGCTTGTCTTCGGCGGCGGAAATGATTTGGGCGATATTGATTTGTGCGGGAGGGGCGGCGAGGATGTAGCCGCCACCGGGGCCGCGCAGGCTTTCAACCAGCCCGGCGCGCCGCAGTTTGCTGAATAGTTGTTCGAGATAGGAAAGCGAAATACTTTGGCGTTCGCTGATGGCGCTGAGTTTGACAGCGCCGGTTTGCGCGTTCATCGCCAAATCGATCATGGCGGTAACGGCAAAACGCCCTTTTGTGGTCAGTCTCATGGTAGGTGCCTGTGTCGGCTTTTTTATAGTGGTGCGATTGTCTAATATCTGAGTGATTCAGTCAAGTATATTCGGGCGTCTTCCGATTGTTTGTTTAAATGACTGTGCGAATGGATTTTTATCTGCCTGAAAATTTCTGTTTTTTATCTGAAACTTAAATCCGAGGTCGTCTGAAAAGTGCTATCGCCCCGCTCTTTGCAGGGTTAAAACCATTTGCTTTATACTTGCGATTGATATAGATTATTTAATTCATACTGAATGATTATGGTATTGCAAAAGGCCGTCTGAAAGCGCGCTGCCCTTTTCAGACGACCCAATCCATATGCAACCCCCTTAACAGAGGCAATCAACAATGAAACGTGATTTGAGTAAAATGACCTGTATCGAAGACCTGCGCCTTGTCGCCAAGCGCAAGATGCCGCGCATGTTTTACGATTACATCGATTCAGGTTCTTGGACGGAAACCACCTACCGTGATAACACTTCGGATTTCAAGGATATCCGCTTCCGACAAAAGGTATTGGTCAATATGGAGGGCCGTAGCCTGGAAACCAAAATGATCGGTCAGAACGTGAAAATGCCGGTGGCGATTGCTCCGACAGGCTTTACCGGCATGGCACACGCCGACGGCGAAATCTTGGCGGCGCGGGCGGCGGAGAAGTTCGGCATTCCATTTACGTTGTCCACCATGTCCATCTGCTCGATTGAAGACGTTGCCGAAAACACCAGCGCGCCGTTTTGGTTTCAGCTTTATGTGATGCGCGACCGCGAGTTTATGGAAAACCTGATTAAGCGCGCGAAGGATGCCAAGTGTTCGGCATTGGTTTTGACCGCCGATTTGCAGGTTTTGGGCCAACGCCACAAAGACATTAAAAACGGCCTTTCTGCGCCGCCGAAACCGACCATCGCAAATTTAATCAATCTGGCGACCAAGCCCGAATGGTGCATGAAAATGCTGAACACGGAACGCCGCACATTTCGCAATATCGTCGGACACGCTAAAAACGTCGGCGATTTGTCCTCGCTGTCTTCATGGACTTCCGAACAATTCGACCCGCGCCTGAGCTGGGACGACGTTGCACGCATTAAAGATTTGTGGGGCGGCAAGCTGATTATCAAAGGCATTATGGAACCTGAAGATGCGGAAAAAGCAGCGAAAAGCGGCGCGGACGCATTGGTTGTTTCCAACCACGGCGGCCGCCAACTCGACGACACCATATCCGCCATCAAAGCTTTGCCCGACATCGTCAGCGCAGTCGGCAGCGACATCGAAGTTTGGATGGACAGCGGCATCCGCAGTGGTCAGGACGTCCTTAAAGCATGGGCTTTGGGCGCAAAAGGCACGATGATAGGCAGGGCGTTCCTCTACGGCTTGGGCGCATACGGTGAAGAAGGCGTCACCCGCGCGCTGGAAATCCTGTATAAGGAAATGGACATATCCATGGCGTTTACAGGCCACCGCAATATTCAGGACGTCGATGCAAGCATCCTGCAAAGCACGCGCTGGCCTGATGACAAATTCTGATTGCTTTGAAACACCAAACCGGCGGTTAAACAGATTAACCGCCGGTTTGGTGTTTTGAGCTTGCAGAAGATAAGGTTTTCAGACGACCTTAATCAGTTTTTTACCAAACGGACCGGTCGTCTGAAAGTGCTTACGCAATGCGTTGGCGCATTTGCTCGAAGAGGCATACCGTTGCCGCCATGGCGACGTTTAACGACTCGGTCTGTCCCAACATCGGGATTCTGACGCTGCCGTCGACTTTTTCTAAAATTTCCCGACTCACGCCGCTGCCTTCATTGCCGAAAACCCAGGCGCAAGGAGCATTTAAATCCAGTTGGTACAAGTCGGAAGGATTGCGCCCGTCCAAAGCGGTCGCCCATATTTTGTCCTGATAAGTATCCAGCCAATGCGGTAGAAAAACGCGGCTGTATATGTCCAGCAGAAAATGCGCCCCCATACCCGCACGCAATACCTTGGGCGACCAAATATCGACACAGTCATTACCTAACACAATCTGCCTGATGCCCGAAGCTGCCGCGCTGCGTAAAACCGTACCGACATTGCCCGGGTCTTGCAGCCTGTCCAACACCACGCAGTCGCCGCTTAAAGGCAAATCCCCTTGCGGCGGAATCTCTATCCAAGTCATCACATCGTCGGCATCGTTCAAACTGGTGATTTTAGACAAGGCTTCGTTTCCGACCCAAGTAATACAATCTTCGTCCAAGCTGCTGATTAAATTTCGGATTTCAGGATGCGTGTTTTTACTTTCGGGCAAATACACTTGTTTGGGCGTGTATCCCGCCTCTAAATAGACCTGCAAAAGATGCACGCCTTCCAACACGGTTTGCCCGTATTCACGGCGTGCTTTAGATTGTGTCAGCAGCTTGGACAAATGCTTGAGTTGCTCGTTTTGCGCGGAGGTAATCAATTTCATGTGCCGCATTATATAGCGGATTCAAATAAAAAGGATACAGCGCAATACCGTCCGACTTTGTTCAACCCGCTTTTTCAGACGACCTCAAGATACATCCGTTCAAAAATAAAATCCCTGCCGGAATAGCTCGGGAAGGGATTTTTCTGCCAGATGAAAATCTGCATCTCTATGCAATTTTCTGTATCTCTATTCAATTTAATGAACGGCGGAGTCCTGTTGAATCTGCACTTCAGTTCGAACCGTAGTCTGACTCACACCCTTTTCATTCTTTACAGAATCAGGCAGTACCACAGTATCTGAAGCATTTTTTACTGTCGGATTAGCAGCTACGGGAACAATATGTTTCTGCTGGTTTTTGGTGTCAACAGCTTTTTCCGCCACCATGCCTGACGAATCGTCCCTCACTTGCGGACCGAATTGCCATACGGCAACGGCAACGGCAACCACGCTGGCGGCAACGGCAAAATAATTGAAGAACGAGTTGTTCGCAGCTTGAACGTCCTTAACAGGCAGCACAGCGGCAACTTCGGCTTCATAACGTTGCTTGTGTTCTTCACTGATTTCGGCAAGCGTAGCGGTAAATGCTGCGCTTTGCATAAAGTCAGCATCACGTCCTGCGCCTGCTTTGTAACGCATGCAATCGCCCAACAGATGGTATTCGTACCATGCTTCTGCAGCAGCATCTTCTGACAAAAGACGGTCAAGCATTTCATCATTTATTTGATTGCTATCCATCAGCATGGAAACATATTCTCTTGTTGTATTCATTGTCGTCACCATTTCATTGTCCCATCTAATCTATAAATCTGTTTTTTACCATCTTTGATTTCCAGAGGTTTCCAACAACGGCCTCAAATCTTTTGCTATGACTTCCCGCGCCCTGAAAATACGGGATCGAACGGTCCCTATCGGACAATCCATAATCTTGGCTATTTCTTCATAAGACAAACCTTCCATTTCACGCAGGGTGATGGCTTTTCGTAAGTCTTCGGGCAAATGTGAAATCGTCAACTCTACTGTTTGCAGAATTTCCCTATTTATCATTTCAGCTTCCGGCGTATGGTAATCCGCAATCTGGTCCGACAAATCCAGAATATCGCCGTCTTCATTGGCGGTCTCTGCACTGACAAAGGGCAGTTTCCCTGAGGTTACCAAGAAGTTCTTGGCAGTATTGATCGCAATCCGATACAACCAAGTATAAAAAGCGCTGTGTCCTCGAAAATTCGGTAAAGCCCGATAAGCCCTGATCATTGCCTCTTGCGCCACATCATTGACTTCGTGTTCGTCTTTGACAAAACGGGAAATCAATCGAATGAGCCGACGCTGATATTTGGACATCAGCAACTCGAATGCTTTTTGTTCGCCCTTCTGCGCGCGCTCTACCAAGGCCTGATCAATCTGGCGATCATTCATATCTTACCTTTTATAATAACTGCATTATAAGCTATAAAATAGTAAAGCGTGCCGTGCCAGTTAAAGACAACTGCCGCCGTATTTAGTTCCATTTATATCTCAAAAATTTTCCGTAAACCGGTAAAAAACCGTCAAACCCTTGAAAATCGTGGCTTACCGTAAGGTTAACAATAGCAATGCAGTTTCCGTCAGTATTTGTGATAATCGGCCAGCATTTTCTGACGAACGGTACAATATGGTTTTCTTGCAACACTTTCTTAACGTTTTTATACAAAAAACCTACATTCATCATATCATCACTGCCCGCCGTCCGAATGATTCCTTCTTCTTCCAAGACCGATTCCGGCAATCCGTTGCGGTGCGGCACCAGAAAAAAGCCGTTTTCTTGGAGAATATCTTTCAGACGACCTCTGACTTCTTTTCCCTTTATCCAATCCGCGTCCGCAAACTGGTTTTGTTTCAATATGAATAAAAAATCCCGGTATAAACATACCGATGTTTCGCCGAACTGCCATTGTGCAGTTTCTGCTTCCAACAGTATCCGCGCGAAATCCGCCAGTTTTCTCGGAGAACTTTCCACAATCCCATTCTCTTTAAAAAACCGCCAAAGAATCCGGCTGCGGCGCGCCTCGCTGAATGTCTGCCAACGGCTGACTTGGAAACGCCCGCTTTGGCAAACCGTCTGATAATCCGCTTCGACAACTTCGTCTAAAATCGCCAAATCGGTTTGCAAAGAACGGATGTTGGCACACACATGACGGTCAAAATTCGGAATGCGCTCCCGCCAAACCGGCAACGCCTCGTAACGCATCCAATTTCTTAAAAAAGCTGTATCGGCGTTACTTTCATCTTCGATGTTCGGCAGATTGCAGGCAACGGCGTAGTTTTCCAATTCTTTTCGGGAAAACGTCAGCAGCGGCCGCCAAATTTGCGTTCCCTCATCCAGCTTGCGCCATTGTGGCATGGCGGCAAGTGCTTTAATACCGCCGCCGCGAACCGCCGCGAGCATGAATGTTTCAATTTGGTCATCCTGATGGTGCGCCAACGCGATGATGCCGGAGGGGTCGTCTGAAAACGCCTGATAACGCGCTTTCCGTGCGGCGGCTTCGATTCCCAAGCCGTCTTTTTTGACTTCAACTTTTACGCTTCTGAACGGCACATTCCATTCTTGGCATAAGCGTGTGCAAAACCCCAGCCAGTCATCCGCATTGCAGCTCAATCCATGATGAACATGTAAAGCGTGTACGTCCAATCCAAGCTCTTCCCGCAAACACACCAGCATATGCAGCAACACCACCGAATCCAAACCGCCGCTCAATCCAACCGTTACCATGCAACCATCCGGAAGCGAACGCGCCGAAAGACGCAGGGTTTCCAACAAACTGCGGCATTGAGGCGGAAGGTTTTCAGACGACGTCGGGTTCATATGGCGTAATCTATGCTTTGTCGGCAAGGCAAGTTCTTAGAAATGAAAAAACAGGCAGGGGGGGCTTCTGCCTGCTTTTCTGCACATTAATTGTTTACTTATCCGTAAACTTGCCGTAAGCCATAATCCGGTCAAAACGGCGGGACAACAAATCCGCCATCGGCATATTTTGCGCCTCGTGCAACTCGGTTTCCAACACCGTTTTGACGTTTTTCATGGTCGTTTCAAAATCGCGGTGTGCGCCGCCCAAAGGCTCGCTGATCACGCTATCGATCAAATCCAGTTCTTGCAGGCGTTTGGCGGTAATGCCTAAGGCTTGTGCGGCATCTGCCGCTTTTTCGGCGGTTTTCCACAGAATGGACGCGCAGCCTTCCGGAGAAATAACCGAGTAAGTCGAATATTGCAGCATGTTGACGTAATCGCCGACCGCAATCGCAAGCGCGCCGCCGGAGCCGCCCTCGCCGATGATGGTACACAAAACCGGCACACGCAGGCGGGTCAATTCGTACAGGTTGCGTCCGATGGCTTCGGACTGACCGCGCTCTTCCGCGCCGATGCCCGGATACGCGCCCGGCGTATCGACAAAAGTCATCACGGGAATATTGAATTTTTCGGCGGTCTGCATCAGGCGCAATGCTTTGCGGTAGCCTTCGGGACGCGGCATACCGAAATTGCGGCGGATTTTTTCTTTGGTGTCGCGGCCTTTTTGATGGCCGATAACCATCACACTTTGTCCATTGAAGCGCGCCAAACCACCGACGATGGCATGGTCGTCTGAATAATGGCGGTCGCCGTGCAACTCTTCAAAATCGGTGAAAATGGCTTGAATGTAATCTAAAGTGTAAGGACGTTGGGGATGGCGTGAAACCTGCGAAATCTGAGCGGGCGTCAGCTTATTGAAAATCGATTTGGTCAAGTCGTTGCTTTTCTTCTGCAATCTGGCGATTTCATCGGAAATATCGACGGCGGATTCGCCCTGCACAAAGCGCAGCTCTTCGATTTTATTGGTTAATTCGGCGATGGGTTGTTCAAAATCCAAAAAAACTGGTTTCATAGGGTGAAGCTCTCGGTAGGGACGCTGCCGCTATCATACGCCAATCAGGCATATTTGGCAGCATTTCTCATTGAGGATATGCCGTGCAAAACGGCAGATAATCGGGCGGATGCCTTTTCAGACGACCTTTTACAAACGATATAGTATATCTGCACTAAACAAATGAAGTGCCGTATCTTATGATAAACTTCCATTCAGTTCAATCATTTCAAACAGACTATGAAAAACGAACACGATAATACGGCGATGCGGCTAGACAAATGGCTTTGGGCCGCGCGCTTTTTCAAAACCCGCGCGCTGGCTCAAAAACATATCGAATTGGGCAGGGTTCAGGTCAACGGCACCAAAGTCAAAAACAGCAAAAACATCAGCGCGGGCGACATCATCGACCTGACGCTCAATTCGCTGCCTTACAAAATCAAAGTATTGGCACTCAACCACCAACGCCGTCCCGCCCCCGAAGCGCGCCGGCTTTACGAAGAAGACATGAAAACCGCCGCCGAACGCGAAGCGCAAAAACAGCTCGACCAAGCAAGCCGCATCAGCGCGGCGTACCCCGACGGCAGGCCGACCAAACGCGACCGCCGCCAACTCGACCGCATGAAGCGAGACAGCTGGTAGGATTTGAAGTTCGTCTTGGTGGAATCACACTTTTCAGACGACCTGTATCAGAAAAACAGGTACAGGTTGTCTGAAATCTTATCCCAACCAAAACAGGCAGGTTTTCCCCTGCCTGTTTTTTCGTTTTTACAAAGCTTTTATCCAAACGGCTTAGAATTTGTATTCCACCTGACCGCGTAAAACGTTTACGTCTTGTTTGCTGGTACCGGCAGTCGGGGTAACTTGTTTACCCGCCAAGTAAAAGCCTGATACTTTCCAGTTTTTCCAAGGAATATAAGTTGCGCCGATTTGTACGCCTTGTACGTTTTTGCTGTAATCCTCGACCGAAGACACACCCGAAAGTGCGCCCACGCGGCGGTAGTTCAGGAAGGTATCGTAGGAATTGCGGACTTTCCAGTCGGCAAGTTTATAGCGGACTTCGGTAAACACGCCGTCGTTTTTGATTTTTTGTCCTGCGTCGTTATAGGCTTTGATGTTGGACTTGCTGACCGCCGCCATCCAACGCCAATCGTCGTTGAATTTAACATCCGTACCGATTTCGCCGAAGACGGCGTTTTTCTTCGCGCCGCGTACGTCTATGTCTTTCATGTAGCTGACGGTTGCGCCGACGTTGATGTTTTCGTTAATCGGCAGGCTGCTTTGTACGGCGGCGAAATGTTTGCGGCGGCCGCCTATGCCCCATACGTTGTCGTTGAGGTTGCCGGTAAAGCGGCCTGCGTAAATTTTGGTGGGCAGGGTTTTGTTGTCGAAGAAGATTTCGCCGCCGGTTACTGCGGTATCCCAGACACGGCCGTAGGAAGAGAATGCGCCGAATTTACCGACGCGGGCTTTGATGCCTTCGGTAATCGAGCCTTCGGCATACAGTTTGTTCACCGGAACATCGTGGTCGCCGTTGAATTTACCGGTTTTCAAGTCGATGTTGGGTTCGATTTGGGTAACCAGTTTCCAGTCTTTATAAAGCTTGGCGCGCAACCAGAATTCGGCGTTGAAATTGGTGTTGGAGGCTTCGGGCGTGGGATTGGTGCTGCTGTTGTTGGCATTGATGTCTTTGGTGTCGGCCCGGACGCGGAATGAGCCGTTTACGGTCAGCAAATCATTGAAAATGCTGATTTTGTCTTCGTCTTTGCGGATGACGCTGCCTGAATTGACGTAATCGCTTGTCGTCGCCAACGCGGCGGCATCACGCTCAGCGTCGGCGGTTTCTGCAAATGCGAAAGGTGATGCTGCCAAGGCAGCGCATACAACGGCAAAGTTTTTTTGGATGTTCATGCCAAGCTCCGATTGAGTAGTAAAAGGTATTTTTAATGAAAAATTCCCAATCAATATTTGTTAGGAATTTACTAATTTTTGTAATCGAACGGCTTCAATCCTATGAAAGACGGCGTAAACCGTCAAGAAGATTTAGAGTATTATGCTTAATTCCAAACGCTGATTTTGATACATATCAATAGAAAAAGGTCGTCTGAAAACTTCCGGCAGCATCAGTACCGTTTTCAGACGACCTTTAGGGTTTTATTCAAGCTTTCGATCCGAACATGGTATCCAAGATTTCGCCCAACGCCGTGCGGCGGTTTTTTCGGGTCTCCACCGCCATCCGCCATTGTTCTTCATTTCCCCAAAAAATGAAGCGTTCCCGCGCGCGGGTGATGGCGGTGTAAAGCAGCGCGTTGTTTAAGCCCGACAGCGCGTCATCTCCACCCTGCTCTATCTTTCCCGACGGCGGCAGCAGCCACACTTCCCGGTATTCCGAACCTTGGCTTTTATGCACGGTCATGGCGAACGCGGACTCAAACTGTGGCAGGCGGCTGATGGCGATTTTTTTGAAACCGTCCGCATTCGGAAAATACGCCGCCAAACCATTTGCCGATTCCGCGTCGGGCATAATCAGCCCGATGTCGCCGTTGAACACTTCCAGCGTATAGTCGTTGCGCGCAATCATGATAATTTGCCCCGCAAACCACGGAGTATCCGCGCCCGCTCGATGTTTGCGTTGCAGATAACGGCAATACTCTTCGTTGAACGCCTCCGCGTCCTGCCGCCATGCCGCCAAAACGACCACATCCGCCGCGTGTCCGAACGCCAGCGCCACGTCGTTTTTATCGACTGCCTGCCAGTATTTTTCGTGTTTGCGGTAAAGCAGCTCCGCCTGCTGTTTCAGACGACCCTCGCGGATTTCCAGCTCGTCGGGGAACAAGGCAAACTGCGCCCAACCTTCCGCGCTTTTACCCGATACGACAGCCCTCGCCAAACAACCGATGCCGCTGTCTGCGCCGAAACGGTGGCTGACCGTCAGTTGCGCGACGTTTTGCGACAAAGCCGGCGGATTTTCTTCCACAGGGAAACCGTGTTCCGGCAAATAAATACTCAGCTGCTCCGCCGTATCCTTATCCAAAACCGTTCGTCTCGACAATGCCGCCAATACCGCGCCGACGCCGACGGAAGGCAGTTGGAACTCGTCGCCCAAAAAAATCACGCGGCAGCCCGACGGAATCGCACGCAGCAAGTGAAGCAGCAGGGAAACATCCAACATCGAAGCCTCATCCACCACCAATACATCCAAAGGCAGCGGACGGTTGCCGTCAAACGCAGGCAGCATTTGCGGCGGACGCAGTTTCAAAAGGCGGTGGACCGTCTGTCCTTCCAGCGCGGACAAATGATTGCGCACCGCCTCCGGCATCTCGAAACCGTCCACCGCCCGATGCAGCGCGCGCGCCATATGCGCCGCCGCCTTGCCCGTCGGAGCCGCCAGCGCGATACGCGGCAGGCGCGTGGCAGAGTTGGTGCAAATCAGCCCCAAAAGTTTTGCCACCGTCGTCGTTTTACCCGTACCCGGTCCGCCCGTAATCAGCATAAACGCCTGGAGCAAGGCAAGCCCCGCCGCATCCCGCTGGCCTTCGCTTCCTTTATCGGCAAACCAGCAAGACAAGTTTTGCGACGCGCTCATCCAATCCACAGGCTCGACTTCCGCTTCTGCCAAACGCTCGATTTCAGCCGCCAAATCATGCTCGAGCTGCCACATCCGCCCCAAAAACAACTTTCTGCCCTGCAATACCAATGGCGACGCGCCCTGCCCGACCGTCGGCGCCAATTCCGCCAATTCCTCCGCCTCGCCCTCATCCAGCCAAACAAACGAATGCCCGTTCTGCAAAGCCGTAAATAGCCGCAGCACATACGGCGCCAGCACCGCAACATGCTCCGGTACGCAACGCTCCAGTAAACGCCCCGCTGCTTGAGCGGCGGCAAGGTTCAAATCATCGGCGGTATTCTCAGCCATCATCGTTTCCCGTATTGAAAAAAGGTCGTCTGAAAACTGAAATCCGGTTTTCAGACGACTTGTATTATATCGGACAAAACAAAAATTTCCGCGACGGCAGCCTGTCGGGACGGTTTACTTCCAGCGCAATCCCCAAGTCGTCTGAAAGCCCGGCAACAGCCCAGCCGCATTTGCGGATATAATCGCCCTTCCCTGTTTTCAGACGACCCCTGCCATGCTCAGCTACCGCCACGCCTTCCATGCCGGCAACCACGCCGATATGCTCAAACATTTCACCCTGTTCCTTACGCTGGAATATTTCAACCTCAAAGACAAACCATATTGGTATATCGACACCCACAGCGGCGCGGGTTTATACGATTTGCGCGGCGAGCAGGCGCAGAAGGTCGGCGAATACCGGCAGGGGATTGCACGGCTGCTTCAAGCAGATGCGCTGCCCTCGGATTTGTCCGACTTTACCGGTCGTCTGAAAGAAATCCTGCCCGATGAAAACCTCTACTGCGGCTCGCCCTGGCTTGCCCGCTTTCTCACCCGAGAATGCGACAAACTTCGCCTATTCGAGCTTCATCCTGCCGATTTTGCGCATTTGCAAAACAACATGAAAGAAGCCCGTCTGGGCAAACGCGGGCAAATCACGCAGACCGACGGTTATCGCGGACTGATTTCGCTGCTTCCCCCGCCGCCGCGCCGCGCCGTGGTACTGATCGACCCACCCTATGAAGAAAAACAGGATTACCGCCGCGTTGTCCAAACCCTGCAAGACGCGCTCAAACGTTTCGAGTCGGGCTGTTATCTGGTTTGGTATCCCTGCTTGAGCCGCGAAGAGAGCCGCAAGCTGCCGGAACAGTTGAAAAAACTCATGCCCGAAAATTACCTTCAAGCCGAGCTTTATGTCCACAAACCTCGCGAAGACGGTTTCGGTATGCACGGCAGCGGGATGTTCATCGTCAATCCGCCCTATCTGCTGGCAAAAAAATTGGCGGATACGCTGCCCAAGCTGACGGAAATTCTGGCTCAAGATGATGCGGCGCGTTTCGTTTTAGACTATCAAATCAAATAAACCAGCAAAGGTCGTCTGAAACCGGTTTCAGACGACCTTTGCCTATCGTTTTCCGCTAAAATACCCGTCTCTTTTTTCTTCATAACCATCTTCAATGTCCCAGCGCAAAATCATCCATATCGACATGGACGCGTTCTACGCATCGGTAGAACTGCGCGAGCAGCCGCATTTGAAAGGGCTGCCCGTGGTCGTGGCGTGGGAAGGCGCGCGTTCGGTGATTTGCGCCGCATCGTATGAAGCGCGGCAGTTTGGGCTGCATTCCGCGATGTCGGTGGCGACGGCGAAAAGGCTGTGTCCGCAAGCGGTGTATGTGCCGCCGCATTTCGATTTGTACCGTCAGATTTCCGCGCAGATTCATGCCGTATTCAGGCGCTATACTGATTTAATCGAACCCCTGTCGCTGGACGAAGCCTATCTTGACGTGACCCGTAATTTCAAAAACATCCCATACGCCAGCGAAGTTGCCAAAGAAATCCGCGCCGCCATTTTTGCGGAAACCGGTCTGACTGCCTCCGCTGGCGTCGCGCCGAACAAATTTTTGGCGAAAATCGCGTCGGACTGGCGCAAGCCGAACGGGCAATTCGTCCTGCCACCGCACAAAGTCATGGCATTTTTGGAAACCCTGCCCTTGGGCAAAATCCCCGGCGTGGGCAAGGTCACGCTGAAAAAAATGCAGTCGCTGGGTATGCAGACGGCGGGTGATTTGCGCCGTTTCGAGCGCGGCGAACTTTTAAACCATTTCGGACGCTACGGCTACCGCCTCTATGATTTGGCGCGCGGTACGGACGAACGCCCCGTCAAAGCCGAACGCGAACGACTCCAAATCTCCACCGAAATCACCCTGCCCGAAGACCTGTCGCTCGAACAGGCAGCAGGACATCTGCCCCATCTTGCCGAAGACTTGTGGCGGCAAATCGCACGCAAAAATGTCGAAGCCAAAGGCGTAACCCTCAAGCTGAAAACTCATGATTTCCGCATCATCACCCGCTCCCTGACCTACTCTTCCGTCCTGCCCGACACCGACGCCCTGCTTTGCGCCGCGCAAACCCTGATGCAGCGCGTGCCGCCCCAGCGCGAAGACGCTTTCCGCCTGATCGGCATAGGCGTGAACCACCTCGTGCCGAAAGACCAGCAGCAATCGCTTTGGTTATAAAGAAATAGAAAAGCATTCTTTCCCCTTCACGCAAGACCGCCCGACAATAATGTTCCGTACAAACTTTCAGACGACCCCTTTGCCGCAAGAGGGGTCGTCTGAAAACAAGAACCAAGGAACAAGCCAACCATGTCCCTCTTCCGCCCCCAGCTTTGGCGCATCCCGACGACAGGCGAAGCCGAACGGCGCCGGCTGCCCGAGTTGACCACCACGCTCGAAACCCGCCTCAAACACATCGCCCGCCGCTATCCGCAAGCCGTTTTCGCCTCCAGCCTTGCCGTCGAAGACATGATCGTTACCGACGCCATCTACCGCCTGAAACTCCCCCTGCGCATCATCACCCTCGACACAGGCAAGCTCAATCCCGAAACCGCCTCCCTGATTACCGCCGTCAACGTCCGTTACCAAACCGAGCTGGAAGTTTTCCACCCCGATCCCGAAAGCGCGCGGCAGTTTGAGCAGGA
This sequence comes from Neisseria sp. HMSC055H02, assembly GCF_001813335.1. Classification (NCBI taxonomy): domain Bacteria; kingdom Pseudomonadati; phylum Pseudomonadota; class Betaproteobacteria; order Neisseriales; family Neisseriaceae; genus Neisseria; species Neisseria sp. HMSC055H02. The sequence continues at coordinate 75,676 of NZ_KV812094.1, forward strand.
ATTCGGCGCAACCGCCATGTACGACAGCGTCGAGCTGCGCCGCCGTTGCTGCCACATCCGCAAAATCGAGCCGCTCAACCGCGCCCTGAAAAACGCCCCCGCCTGGCTGACCGGACAACGCCGCAGCCAATCGGCAACACGCAGCGAATTGGATTTTGAAGAAACCGACCACAGCCGCAACATCGCCAAGTTCAACCCCATTTTCGACTGGGAAGAAAGCGACGTCTGGGCATACGCGCAAGCCTACGACGTCCCGCTCAACGCCCTGTATTTCCAAGGCTACCCGAGCATAGGCTGCGAACCCTGCACCCGCCCCGTCAAAGCAGACGAAGACATCCGCGCCGGACGCTGGTGGTGGGAAAGCAAGGACAGCAAAGAATGCGGGTTGCACAAATAACCAGGTAAAAAGGTCGTCTGAAAAAACCTGAATTTGGTTTTTCAGACGACCTTTTGCATGAGTCAGCTTTCCTTAAATTTTTAAGGTGTATAGTGGATTAAATTTAAATCAGGACAAGGCGACGAAGCCGCAGACAGTACAGATAGTACGGTAAGGCGAGGCAACGCCGTACTGGTTTAAAGTTTAATCCACTATAAAAAACGGAAGTTTTCTATTTCAAATCATTATCCATTCCTCAAACGACAATATCGTTTTTTAAAAAATGAATTCGCCTTAACTTCATAGCCTTAACAGAATTAACCCAAGAAGGCTTGACCTAATGATTTAATATGGCTATGGTTAAATAAAAAATAACAATAATCTACATACGCACCGCAATGCTTTTTTCCCTCCTCCTTACAGAAAGGATATTGCAATGCCCTGCTTGAACCTCACGCTGCCTCGTCTGACTGTTTTCCTGCTGTCCACCTTCGCAGCATTCTCCGCCGCCGCACATGGAAACCACACCCATTGGGGCTACACCGGACACGATTCCCCCGAAAGCTGGGGCAGCCTGTCTGAAGAGTTCCGTTTGTGTTCCACAGGCAAAAACCAATCCCCCGTCAACATTACCGAAACCGTCTCAGGCAGACTGCCCGCCATCAAAGTCAATTACAAACCGAGCGCGGTTGACGTGGAAAACAACGGCCACACCATCCAAGTCAACTACCCTGAAGGCGGCAATACCCTCAGCGTAAACGGCCGCACCTACACCCTGAAACAATTCCATTTCCATGTACCCAGTGAAAACCAAATCAAAGGCCGCACCTTCCCGATGGAAGCCCACTTCGTCCACTTGGACGAAAACCGCCAGCCTTTGGTATTGGCAGTATTGTACGAAGCCGGCAAAACCAACGACCGCCTGGCTCCGATATGGAACGTGATGCCGATGAAGGAAGGAAAGGTAAACCTCGACAAAGCTTTCGACGCCGGCACCCTGCTGCCGAAACGGCTGAAATACTACCGCTTTGCCGGCTCACTGACCACGCCGCCGTGCAGCGAAGGCGTATCGTGGCTGCTGTTGAAAACCTACGACTACATTGATCAGGCGCAGGCAGAAAAATTCACCCGCGCCATCGGCTCGCACAACAACCGCCCCGTCCAGCCACTTAACGCGCGCGTTGTCATCGAATAAACAGTAAAGCCGTAAACAAAAAAGGTCGTCTGAAAAACCAAATTTAGGTTTCAGACGACCTTTTTTTCGCTCTTCAGCACAATATTTTCGGAACAAAGTCATCGGCTTGGGTTTCAACTCAAACCGATTTCACCAACAGCTCCGCTCAAAAATACCCCGCCTTTTTGCGCTCTTCCATCGCTGCTTCCGACACGCGGTCATCCATGCGCGTGGCGCTGCGCTCGGAAATGGTTGCCGCCGCGGTTTCGGCGATGATGTCTTCGGGCGTGGCGGCGGTGCTGGCGACGGGGCAGGTGCAGGAAATGTCGCCGACGGTACGGAAGCGCACGTCGCGGATTTGGGAAACTTCGCCTTCGCGTTTCGGCGTCAGCGGGGTAACGGGGACGAGCAGCCCGCCGCGTTCGACGACTTCGCGTTTGTGGCTGTAATAAATCGGCGGCAGCGCGAGTTTTTCGCGGGCGATGTATTGCCAGATGTCGAGTTCCGCCCAGTTTGAAATGGGGAATACGCGCATGTTTTCACCGCTAAAGAGCCGCGTATTGTAGAGCGACCAGAGTTCGGGACGCTGGCTTTTCGGGTCCCATTGTCCGAATTCGTCGCGGAACGAGAAAATCCGCTCCTTCGCCCGCGCTTTTTCCTCATCGCGCCGCGCGCCGCCCATCAGCGCGTCAAAGCCTTGTTCTTCAATGGTTTCCACCAATGTAACCGCCTGCGCGGCGTTGCGCGAATCGGTTTCGCGGCGCAGGACGACCGTGCCTTTTTTGATGGAATCTTCGACGCTGCCGACCACCAGTTGCACGCCCGTGCGCGCCACGGTTTCATCGCGAAACTGAATCACTTCGGGATAATTGTGCCCCGTATCGACATGCAGCAGCTTGAACGGCAGCTTGAGCGGGCGGCCTTCGAGTTTGAACGCTTTAACCGCCAGCGCCAGCAAAACGACGGAATCCTTGCCGCCGGAAAACAGCAGCGCGGGATTTTTCGCCTCGGCGACGACTTCGCGGATGATGTAGATGGACTCGGCTTCGAGCCAGTCTAGGTGGTGGTTTTGAATAGACATATTGTTCTCTTTAGCAAAACTCGGATAGGCGGTACTCTAAAGAGGTCGTCTGAAAAACGGAAAGAATGGTTTGTTTGAAGCAAAGATGATTTCGTTATATTGGCGGGGTCGTCTGAAAAGGGATTGGCGTTTTCAGACAACCCCTTTGCCGCGCGGCAACGGAAACGGCACATATAACCAAATTTGATAAGATAAGCAAAAACCATTCTTTCCGCCGAAGCCTGCGGGATTTTAAGATGGGCGGCACGATAGCTTAATAAGAGAACACGCCATGAACCATTATCCCCTGTTTGCCGATTTGAACGGCCGCCCCGTCCTGCTGGCGGGTGCGGGCAAAGTGGCGGAACGCAAAGCCGAAAGCCTGTTGCAGGCAGGGGCTGCGGTCAGGGTTGTCGCCCGCGAACTCAACCCCGTTTTCCAAAAGTGGGCGGACGAAGGCAAAATCGAATGGCTGGGCAGCGAATTTCACGAGGACGATTTGGATGACGTGTTTTTCGCCGTCGCCGCCACCGACGATTACGCCTTCAACCGCCGCATCTTCCAAGCGGCGGAGCAGCGGGCGAAACTCTGCAACACCGTCGATACCGCGGATTTGTGTTCCTTCACCGTCCCCGCCGTCATCGACCGCAGCCCGCTCAAAATCGCCGTCTCCAGCGGCGCGACCGCCCCCGTTTTGGCGCGCAAGTGGCGGCAAATCATCGAAACGCTCATCCCGCTGCACACCGGTCAAATGGCGGCGCTCGCAGGCAAATGGCGCAACGCGGTCAAAGCCAAAATCAAAGGCACGGCAAACCGCCGCCGTTTTTGGGAAAACCTGTTCGACAGCCGCTTTAACGCGCTCGCCGCACAAGGCAACCTCGATGCCGCCGAAGCAGAGCTTGCCGCGCAGCTTGACGGCTTCGGCGCGGCAAAAGGCGAAGTCGTCCTTGTCGGCGCAGGCCCCGGCGATGCCGGACTGCTCACCTTGCACGCTTTACAGGCGATACAGGCGGCGGATGTCGTGTTCCACGACGCTTTGGTTTCAGACGACGTCTTAAGCATGGTGCGCAAGGACGCGGACAAAATCAGCGTCGGCAAACACGCAGGCTCGCACCACGTCCAACAAGAAGAAACCAACCGCCTTCTTGTTGAATACGCCCGCCAAGGTTTGCGCGTCGTCCGGCTCAAAGGCGGCGACCCCTTCGTTTTCGGGCGCGGCGGCGAAGAAGCCCAAGTCCTGCGGCAGGCAAACATCCCCTACCGCATCATCCCCGGCATCACCGCCGCACTGGGCGCGACCGCCTACGCAGGCATCCCCCTGACACACCGCGACTGCGCCCAAAGCGCACTCTTCGTTACCGGGCACAGCAAACACGACGGCCACCAACCCGACTGGCGCACGCTCGCCCTAAGCAACCAAACACTGGTCGTCTATATGGGCACGCTCAAAGCCGCCGAAACCGCCGAAAAACTGATGGCGCACGGACGCAGCGGCGACACACCCGTCGCCATCGTCTCCAACGGCACGCTTCCGCATCAGAGCGTCGTGACAGGTCGTCTGAAAAACCTGCCTGCGCTGGCAGAAAACGCCCCGCGTCCCGCACTGATCGTTATCGGCGAAGTCGTTTCCCTGCGTGACGAATTGAAGTGGTTTCAAGAAAACCCTGCGCAAAGCCGCCTTCACACAATGCACGAACAAGTCGCCTGAAGCGTTGGTTCAAACTGTTTAAACAAACAAAAGGTCGTCAAACCCCAATCCGGTTTTCAGACGACCTTATTCAAATCCCGATTACTTGCCTGAAGCCTTTTGCAACAGAGCGTACAACTCATCTTTCAGTTTCAATTTGGCTTTTTTCAGCTCCTCAATTTCTTCAGAACCGCTGGTAACAGGATTATTAACCAAACCTGTAATCTTATCGTCCAATTCATTATGCTCATCAAACAGACGGGCGAAGTGGGCGTCTTCTTGTTTTAATTTGGAAATTAAATCGCGATATTCTGGAAACATTTTATTTTCCTCTTTCGTTAATATGAATAAAACGGCGCAATGCCAAGAAAAGTATGTAACTGCCAGTAGTTTTATTATAACAAAGCTGCCGTTTTTATCCAGCCCCTTGCCAATCAAACCCTGCATTGCATCAAATTTATCCGACAGCCTGAAGCTGGAAATTTATCCGACAGCCCGAAGCTGGAAAATCTGATTTGATCAGAACAGAACAAATCCGATTACAGTCGTCTGAAAGACAGAGATTTGATGGATTGACGATTTCCTCTTCCACAGATAATTTTTCAGACATAACCATCAAGAAGCAAATGGTTAAAGACGGTTTAAATCAGTAAAACACAGTCTGGTTTCGACATATGGTTAGCGAAACCTGAGACGTCCTGACAGCCTACGCTGTGGACGTTTTTGTTTCAACACACAGCCGCCCGAAGGGGGCTGGCGCCTCTCTCAAAAGCCTTGCTCCATCAGGTTTCGCAGCCCCGATTTCGCTAAGCTCCCAAGAAAGGCGCAAACGCGAGTATAACACAGCCTTTCCCGTTACACTCGTATTCGCAATATCCTGATTGTTAAAGAACAATCCCAGTTCGCCAACCCTGCCGCATTTTCATGAGAACCGTGGGTTGGCGATTCACACAATCAACGTATCCTTAAACACATCCACCGCCGGTTTCGCGCCGTGATGTTCTACTTTGCGCCGCCATTTGCTGCCTAAATGGTAAAAACGCAGGCTATCGGTTTCGGAGTTGTAGGTTTTCAAGAGCTTGTCTTTTAAAACAACCCATTGGTCGGGCGCAATGTCGCATTCGAACACCGAATACTGCACGCGGACGCCGTAGTCCAGACACAATTTCGCCACGCGCCGCAGCCTTGCCTGTCCTTCCGCGTCTTCCAGAGAAATATCGTAAGTAATGAGCATCAGCATTTTGTATTCCCATGTGCAGGCTGCTTTAGAGGTCATCTGAAAACATCCGACCTGTTTTCAGGCAGCCTGCAAACCTATCTCATCAAAAACGGCGGGTATTCCGCCAAATCCCCACGCAAGTGTCGCGCCAACAGCATTGCCTGAATATACGGCAGTAGCCCGATTTCCACTTCCTCGCCCAAAAACGGATGCACGATTTTCTCCTGCTTTTTCGCCTGCAAGGCTTGAAACAACAGCTTACGCGCATCGGCTTTTAAGTTTACCGCGCCGCTTGCCTCGGTAACAAAATCCTGCGGTTTGATTTGTCCGCGGTTAATCAGCGAAAGCACCAACCTATCCGCCCACCATGCGCGGAATTCTTCCAAAATATCCTGCGCCAAACTGTCGCGCCCCGGTCGGTCGGCGTGCAGAAAGCCTACCTGCGGATCCAGCCCCACGCCTTGCAGCGCGCCGCTGATGTCCTTGCCCAGAATGCTGTACACAAACGACAACAGCGCATTCACCCCGTCTCTGGGCGGACGGCGGTTTCGCCCGTCAAAAGAAAAGCCGCTTTTTTCGCTCAAAAGCTGCCCGAATACGCTGAAATAACGCGCCGCCGCATCGCCTTCGATTCCGCGCACCACGTCCGGCCCCGCCGCGCCCTTCAACTGCCGCAGCGAAATATTCAAAGAATTGACTGCACTTTGAATCGCCGCATTCTCGCCATAATTGCGAATCTGCCGCTGAAGCACCCGCTTACTCGCCTGAATCTTCGCCGCGATGATATTGCGCGCAATCGGCACAGGGCTTTGCTCCGACACACGATACTGCGCCCGACGCAGCAGCACATTGCCGCTCTGCCGCCCCTGAAGCCGCCCCAAGAAACGTCCGTTTTCGGTAAAGAACGCCAAATTCACATTATTTTCACCGCAAAACCCCAACAAAAACGGCGACACCAGCACATTCCCAAAACAGAAAATATGCCCGATGGAATGCACCGGCAACTGCGCCACCTTCTTACGCTCCTGCTCCACCACCAACGTTTCCCGCTCCTTATGCAGATAGCTGCCTTGGGTGGTGATGTAGAGCGTGTTTTGCAGTTTGCGCATGGGGAAACTCCTTGAGTTTTGATCGCACATTTGGGGGGTGATAAGGCTGGCTGTCTAAAAATTGTGATGCCTATGGTTGCTGGCAGTTTAATTTTTGTTGATAATCTTTTATCATTGAATTAAGACTTTGATTATCTAATCTCCAAGTTTCAATTTGTATATTGGTTGGTTTATCCCAATTGCCATTTTTATTAATATTGATATTATTTTGTTCTATCTTATTACGAAGAGAAGTAATTATATTTAATAAATCTGCATTGGCTTTTATCTGTTGTAATTGTTGACTACAGATTTTCAAATTGTTCTCAATATTTTGATGAGCAGATTTCCATTGAGTAATAATAGACTCAAGTTCTCTATTTCTGTTTAACGCTTGATCTCTAGAAGTTCTAATTTCTCTAACTTGAGATTCTAGTAATTTGATTTCCCTATCCTTGTTTCCATTTTCTTTTCTTAATTGGCTAACTACTGAATTACTGGTCAGATAATTAATTTGTTTTTGTTTTTCATTTATTATCTGTTGATATTTTTTATTTTCTTCTTCTAAAGAAGGAATTTTATGATATTGGTTGTAAAGAGAAAATAGGCAAGCAAAAATTGATGTTAATATAGCAACTCCCCCTAAAGCCTTCATCAATTTTGAGTCATACCAGTGGATATTGCTATCATTAATATTTTCTACTTCTTGAGTATTTGAGCCGTCTTGAGAAGTAACATCCTGATTTTCATCTAACATATATTTTATCTCCTTAAAAAATTTTCTATTGAATATAAGGCTTTCTATTCAAAATACAAGTCCCCAAACAACCCCTCCACATACCCCACGCTCCTATCCCGTTTCCCCAGCAACTCCGGCTGGCAAATCTCCACCAGCGAGCAGACTTTGCAGCGTTTGCCGTAGTCGGGCGGCGGGGTTTGTCCACTTTCCAGTAATTCACGGACGGCGGCGATGGTAGCAAGTGTTTGGGCGCGCAGGTCGTCTGAAAACACGACGGGGATGCGGTGGCGGGTTTGCATATACCACAGCGCGCCCTCAGAGATGGTTTGCCCCGTCATTTCTTCCAAGCACAAGCCTTGGGCGCAAAGCTGGATTTGGTCCATCGGGTCGGGTTTGGGTTTGCCGCATTTGTATTCCACAGGTTTCATACGGCCTGTTTTTGTTTCCACTTCTACCAAATCCAACACGCCGCTGATGCCCAGTTTTTCCGTCGACACATGCACCGTCCGCTCAAAGCGCACGCCCTTTCGCGTTTCTGGCTCGCCCGAATCCACCCGCTCATGCAGCGCCTTGCCCTGCGCGGTCAAATAATTCTCCGCCCACGCCTGCTCGTTGTGAATCAACGCGCATTGACGTGGGCAGAAGGCGTAGTGTTGCAGGGCGGAAAGGGGAATTAGGCGCATGTCCTGATTTTCCCCTTGGGTTTTGGTTAAAAGTGCGGTCATCTTTTTAAGTGTTTTTTTAAAGCAGCTCTTCCACACTCACGCCATTTAAGCCGTCTGAAACCACGCTGATTTTGTAATCGCCAAAACCGCTTGCAGGCGTACCTGATTCGCCGTTTACGCGTTCGACTTTCACGGCGTCAAACAGTTTATGTGCAGGCTGGCTGCCGAGCGCGCTGTCGTGTTTGAAAACAATCAATTTGCGTGCTGCCATTTCGCCACGGGCGGCGGAGCGGTCGTGTTCAAACATCAGCGTCAGGGCTTGCCAGAGTTTGGCTAAGTCGTCGTCTGAAAAACCGGTTTTGGCGGCAAGGTTGGCGGAGATAAAGCCATGCACGCGGTAGAGCGCGTAAGGGACGATGTATTTACGCCCCATAGTGCGTTCTTTTTCCAAGTCTTTTTCGTTGGTGACTGCCATGCGGGTAATGGAAACTTCCAGCGGCACAATCGGGTCGATGGATTGGGCGAACGCCAGTTGTACCGGGCCACGAACTTGTCCGCTGTTGACTTCGGTGGTCATCACGGCACCAAAGGTGCGGATATCGAAGAAGTTTTTACACATCCACGCGGTGATATCGCGAGCTTTGGCTTCGTCTTTGGGCAGTTTTTTGGCTTCAGATTCAATGCCGAGCGCTTCATAAGCGCGTTTGTTTTGCAGGTTTAACACGCTTTTTTCTTTGACGTAGATTTCGTAACCGGCTTCGTTTTCGCTGCTGATTTCTACAAAATTACGAATTTTGCGTTTCAGGCAGACATCGGTTACCAAGCCTTTGCTGGATTCGGGATCAAGACGCGGCATATTCCCCGCATCGGGATCGCCGTTGGGGTTGCCGTTGGTTACGTCAAAAAAGTAAACAAATTCATAGCGGTTTTGAATGGCAGACATTTTCTGGCTCCTTAGTTTTCAATGGTTTCAGCGGTTTCTTTTTTAGCAAAATAGCTTTGTTTTTGGTGGTAATAGCCGATGGCGAAGCGACCTTGCTCGTCAATGCTCAAATGGCGCGGAAAGGTTTCGGGCAGTTTGGCAATGATTTCGTCCAAATCTTTATCCAAATTCACCGCCATGCCGGCTTTGTCTTTACGCAAGCGCGACAAATGGTGTTTTGCACCCGATAAAAGGCGCGGAAAAACCGAAAACGGCACGGCGGAGGCAGTGCCGTAATAACGGTCGGCAATGCCTGCATTTAATTCGCCCAACGCCTGATATTGAATGCGCACCAACACGGCAAACAGCCGCCCTAAAAGATAGGCGCGATTCGGGCTTTCATTGTTCAAACTCATAGGAACTCCTTCTTCGATAAAACCTTTTCTAAAACGCCGCTCTAATACGGCTTTCATCATTGCCACGCGCAGACCGTTCACGTCGCCGTCGGCGCGGATTCGGGTAATCAGTTGCGACAGCAAACTTAAGGGATACGGCGTGCCACAAATCACGGCGCGGGTCATTTCGCCTGCCAATACGGGCGAGATATTTTCGCTTTTGCCCAATACGGCAGTTTGCAATAAGAGTCGCCAAATAGACGGCGGCGTTTTCCATGCACAAGGCTCAAGGGCTAAATCTTGCCAATGCTGCGCCAAATTTTCCGCCAGCTGCCCAAACGTGGTATCCAGCCAAAACCGAACAGAAATCCGCGCGGCATTGGGGGCAAGCCCTAAGATATAAAAACGGGTATTGTGAGAGAGTTCAGGTGCAATTTCTTGCAGCGGACGGCCTTTGTTACTTATTTGTTCCAATACGTTGAAAACTTTGGCGCTTTCTTGTTCGTCATCCGGCGGCGTAAACACTTGCGCGAAGAAGCCTTCGGCAGCCTGCGCAGTTGCACTATCATCCGCTTCCGCCCAAAAGACCGTGCTGGCATCGCCGATGGTCAGACAGTGATTATTTTCGCGGCGCAACAGATAGTTCAGCGCGGTGGTGTAGGCAAAGGCGGATTGTTCGGAAACGGGCGCATTTGCGCCTTGCTCCTTGCCAAAAGAAGCAAAGGCTTCTTTGTTGAACGAAATAATCGAACCGCCAGAGCTTTGCCCGCCAAACACGCCTTTAATCGCCGGATGCAGCCGCGCAATCGGGGCGGTGTCGCCGCTAATCAGGCACAAGCCCTCGAGTGCTTCGTCGCTTTTCAGGCAGCCTGCCCACAAGCTTTGTGCGGCTTCGCGTTTATGGATAAGTGCGGTCGATTTTTCAAGAGAAAATGCGATGTTGGCATCGAGCATTTCGGCAGGCAGTTTTCCGGCAGCAAAATTTTCAGGTAGCCAGTTTCGCAAAAAGCGGCACAAGGCTTGCAAGCCTTCATCTTCGCTGTTTTGCAGTAAATCGAGATGGTATTGCTTAAAGGCGTCAAAAGTTTTTTCAGACGACGTAAACGGTTTTTCTTTGGCTTCGGCTTTGTTTTTATTGGCTTCCACGCCAAGCACGTAGGCGGTTTTATCCCACAAAAAATTCGGTTTGATGCCCGACGTGCGTTTTTCAGGGCGCGGCACGCTCATCAGCTTCGGTTGCGGCTTTTTATCGGCAGTCAGATTCGGCACAACGGTTTTCAGACGACCTTCTTTATCCAACACCAAAATCCAGCCGATTTTCTCCTCGCTAAAGCCATAAGGCGGCACTTTCGGGTTGCCCATTTCATCGTTTTCCGCCGCCAAACGGCGGTAATAGCGGGCAAGGGACGCAAGAATCATGCTTTCACCTCCTCGGCGTAAAACGGCGGTACATCAATCACGCCGTCTTTCATTTGTGCGCGGAAAAAATGCGGCGTGTTGCCGTGGTCAAAATCAATATCGTGCAGCATCCAGCCTAAATCGTGGTTTGCATCGCTTTCCAATAACGCCGACGGTGGCAGCGGCTCACCTTCGTCAATCAACGCGAAATCGGCAGGAAACTCACGCACGCCCAAACAAGGCTGCTGAAAGCATTGCCCCTTTTTCGCACGACGTTTGAACATCTCAATATGCTTGGTAACGGTCTCATCCGCGCCTGCTTTTGTCGTCAGCACCGCATGGGCTTCAATCACATAAGCCACGTCTTTAAGCACCGTCGCCGCGCGCTGCTGGCGGTCGTCTTCAATCAGCGTATATAAATCGGCAACACTCTTGCGCTTCATCGCGCCGCTGACCTTACCTGCCGAAATCTTGCCGCCCAACTCATTGCGCCGCACCGACTCAAACCGAATCGGCTTTAACACATAAATCCGGTCAATCACCCACCGAATCGCCGGCTTCCAATGCACCGCCGCCAAAATCCCGCGCGCCGCCGACGGCGTGATGACATCATAAGACACCCGCTCCACCTTCATCTCCGGACGGGTAAAACAGGCATAATCGCCCCAAATGTGTAGGCGGATTTGGTTCATTTGGTTCTCCTTTTGGTTGGAAAGTGCGGTTTCAGACGACTTTATTTCTCTTCGATAGAATCATCAAAACTTCATATATCATCAGCATCGTTACATAATAAAACACCCGCTCCTCGTTGAATAAATGAATAGGAAGCGGGTTGATTTAAGCCATAAGAAACGAATAATTATCTGAAATAGAACTGTAATTAACTAGCTATTTTCACTTTTGGAATTCCTTCTTCTGGAATGAGTAAATCTTGGCTGAAAAACATAATTTCATTTCCAATATAGCGTCTTTGAGCTGAATAGTTTAATCCATAGCTTAAAGACTTGCTCATTTGATACATAAAACAAATTTCTTCTGTATTGTCATAGGATACAATCCAGGGATATTTAAAGTTACTTTGTTGAATTACCTTTGAAATAGCTACATGATCATCATGATTATAATAATTTCGATATAATCCTTTTCCTTTTACGTAATAAGGTGGATCCAAATAAATCAATGATTTTTCCGGAAGAAACTCAGAACAATTACTTAATAAAGATAAGGAGTCTTCACAATAAACCGAAATATCGTTTTTTCGTTTAGCTATTTCAATAATGCGTAATGCAATAGCATCTTTATTAAATCTTGCATCAAGTTTATATGTCCCTAATTGTTGTTTTCCTCCAATCACGCCGGCTTTTAAAATACCTGAACGATTAGTCCTATTCATAAATAAAGTTGCAAAACCTTTTTCAACTAAACTAGCATTACATTCGTTTCGTAAAATTGAACGCCACTTAAACCATTCATCAATAGTAATAGGAGTAGATTCAAGTAAATGTAAAAGTTCGTCAAAATATTGAGTTACCGATTTCCAAAAAGCGTAAACTGCCGGATCAGCGTCATTAATATGGATATGTTCCGCATATCCATTAAATAATAAATTTAGTGCGACACCCGCGCCGCCAGCATACGGCTCAAGATAGTGTCCACCCGAAACACCATTTAATTCCATTACTTTTGCTATAAAAGGAGAGAAAGATGCTTTTCCTCCCGGATAGCGTAACGGGCTATATAATTTATTCATTTTCATCTCTATGATTTACTCTTTTCAGTTTTACGTTCAATGTTGATAGCTTTGCAGGATCAACAGAGTAGCCTTTCTGCATAACGTGACACATAGTGTTTTTAAACTTGTTCAGAAACTCATTTACTAATTCAGGATTTTCACTAATCCAGTGTATCCATGGATTGGAAGAATTATTTGATTTACATACAGATTGAATGGTCTCATTTTTATAAAATCGCTTAAAAATCTCCCTCGGTCGTTTACTTCCCTTATACTGTTTTACCTTTTCTTTTATATCTACTCGATCTCCAGTAATTGAAAATGCACTAATTACTTCACTGGCAAGATTTGTAAAAACATCTCTCGAAAATTCAAAAGCGTTATCCCAATAAGGATGTTCTTTTTCTAAGTTGTATAAATGTTCGAAAATTAACTGGTCAGGTGGCAAATGACCAGGTAGTAAGACAATTGTTTTATACTTTATATTTGCCTTCAACTTTTGATCCGCATCTAGACAAATAATACTTCTTTCTGAGAACTCTGCTATTTTATGGTCTATAAGGTTGAAATAATTTGAACATCCAAGAGTAATGTTATTCATTGGATATGTAAATTTTTTAATTGGTTGTCTGAACATTATTTGGGCAAAAAAATCGGAAGCCTCTCCATCTTCAAAATAAACATTAATTTTAGGCAAATTTATTGTTTTTGTTAGAGGGATTATAGTTGCCAACAAGTTAGCATTAATTTGAGCCCAAGACCAATCATGTTGTACCTGTGTATCGCCGTATGTGTCGCTTAAATAGATGGTTTTATATCTTTGTCTAAATTGCTTACTTTTTTCAAAAGCATATTCAATTAAAACAGGAGAGTGTGAGGTCATAATAACTTGTAAATTAAGGTCTCGACATTCTCTTTCCAATATCTTTAATAAATTGATTTGAGCAGTTGGAAATAAACCCGCATCCGCCTCATCTATTAATAACAATCCTCCTTTGTAGTCTGCATAATCTTCTTTAAGTTTCCTAAATGACATCAGTGCTAATACAATTTGTCCAGCATTGTCTTCTCCCGCTGACACGGATTCTTGATCATAATTATCGCCATAGGAAACAGCAGAACTAATCGTGCCACCTGTACCAATAGCATTAGCTGAACTTCTATTTAAAAGCTCATTTGTCAGATTAATAAAGTCTTGCTTATGGTCATTTAGATAATCAAAATCCTTAATTTCATAAGTTCGATCAGTAATAGGATAAAGTCTTTTTAAACTTAAGAAGATAACAGGATGCGTAAAATTTCTACTTGTATTAGCTCCTCCAGTTGCTGTACTGTTATTTCTAACAACAGCTCTAGGTGCGTCCCCACGAGTCATTAATTCTAATCTTGCGGTTGCATCCTGATTTGTATAACCATCTTTGAGTTCTATAGAAACTTTCATTGAACCCGGCACATCAAATGTCTGCGAAATTCTAAAATGATCGCGATACTTTGATTTAAACGGAAGCCCTGTAATTTGTTTATAGGAAATTGGCTCATCTTTGACATAATCCTTATCAAAGCTAAAAATCTGAGCGGCAATTCCTAAAATTGAAGACTTCGATGTACCATTTTTCCCACATATAACAGTAATAGCATCTCCAAATTCAACCTCTACATTATTTAAAGCTCTAAATTTTTCAATAATCAATTTTTTTAGTTGTGTTAGTTGTGTTAGTTGTGTTTTTGCAGTCATGTAGTTACCTATAAAGGAATGTTTGAGATATTGAATAATTCTAATTGCTGTATTTTACCTTGGTGATATTAAAAAACCAAACTCTCCCCCTTCAAAAACTCCATATCCTCCCAACTCAAACCCGCCACATCATCATACAAATCCAGCCCAATCAGCGAATAAAACTGTTTGCCGAAGTTTTTCTCGTTAATCGGTTCGATACGTCCTGCTTTATACAAAGCAGCGAGGGCTTTTTCGGGGATTTGGACGGTGTAGGGTTGCAGTTTGCGTAAGAGTCCGCCGATGTGGTCGGCGTGGTGCAGGCTGCTGATGAGGTTTTCGGCCTCACCATCGAATGGAATAATCAGCGGCTGCATGTGGCTTTCGATCATGCGAAATTTGTCGGCGATGGTTTGGAATGGGAAATCGAGGCTTTGCCCTGTATCGTTGTGCATTTTCAGAATTTTTTTATTGTCCAGTTCACTGCCTTTTAATTGATAAAGCTCGGCGAAGTAGGCGGCGACGGCCTGGGTAGATAAGAGGTCGTCTGAAAAGTTGTCGGCGGTCAAGCGCATAACAGCGGCTTGGGCGGCAAGTTCAGGCGGGGCTTTCCATTTGTCTTCGGGCGCGAATATCCAGACAAAGCTGTTTTCAGACGGCCTTTTGCCTTCGCGGTTGCAGCGTCCGCCAGCTTGCGCAACGCTGTCTAAACCTGCTTCGGCGCGCATCACCAGCGAAAAATCCACATCAACGCCGGCTTCGATTAACGAGGTGGCGATAACGCGGCAGGGTTCGCCGTTTTTCAGACGACCTCGGATTTCATCAAGCTTTTGGCTGCGGTGTTTGGCGCACATTAAGGTAGTCAGGTGGAACGTGCCGTCAAGGTGTTTGGCTTGGTCGTACAGGCTGCGGGCGTGTCGGCGGTTATTGACGATGACGAGCATTTGCGGGTGTTCGCCAAGTTTGGCGAGCAGGTCGGCGTCGGTTTGTATGCCGATGTGTTTCACGGTGGTGCGGCGCAGTTTGTCGAAAAGTGCGGTTGGTTTTGGAGCTATTTCGCGCACGTTTTCAAAACCGCGATAGAAGCCGTTTTCGGCTTGCACGGCTGGCTGGGTGGCGGTGCACATGACGACGCTGCAGCGGTAGTTTTGCGCCAATTCTTTGATAGCTTGCATGATGGGTAGCAACAGATTGAGCGGCAGCATTTGCGCTTCGTCGAGAATGATGACGGAGCCTGCGATGTTGTGCAGCTTGCGGCAGCGAGAGGAGCGGTCGGCAAAGAGGGATTCAAAGAATTGCACAGCGGTGGTCACGACAATCGGCGCATCCCAGTTTTCCGAGGCAAGGCGCAATTTGTCTTTGGTGGCCTCATTTTGCAGTTTCCCATCGTCGAAGGTGCTGTGGTGTTCCAACACGGCTTGTTCACCCAATTCGCCAAAGGCTTTGCGGAATTCGGCGGCATTTTGTTCGATGATGCTGGTGAACGGAATGACGTAAATCACGCGCCGCATACCGTGTCGTTTGGCGTGTTCCAGTGCGAACGCCATGGAAGTGAACGTTTTGCCGCCGCCGGTCGGCACGGTGAGCGTGAACAGTCCTTGCGGTTGCGCCGCTTGTTCTACGGCATGATCGAGAATTTCACTACGCAGGCGGTTTAAGGCGGCATTGCGTTTTTCGGCTTCGGTTTGCTCTGGAGCTTGGGCGATACGTCGTCTGAAATCGTTGATAAATTGATTGAAATTGTGTTGTAAGGCGTTTAAATTGGGATAACCATCGCGCTCGATGGCTTTGTTTTCTAGCTTTAGATAAAAGGCTTCGGTGTCGAGATAATCGGCATCCACTAAGCAGGAATAAAGCATTCGGGTGAAAAAGGCGTAGGAGAAAAAAGGATGATGCGCGTCGGCTTTGAGTGGCGGTGCAGACAGGTTTTGAGGGAGCTTGATTTCTTGTTGCCACAGATTATCGAGAGCGGGAATATCTGCGCCGAATTGCAAGGCTAACCGCTGCTTTAACGTACGGCGGTTATCACCTTCACCATTGCCATTTGCCAATCCCGCATGATGCCCCGCAATGCAAAACGCCATCAGCTTGCCGATAACATCTCCCCAACGCTCAACGGCAATTTTGGCTCCGGCGGTGGCATGATCGACTGAAGGGCCACCATGTAATCGGTGATTAAAGGGTTCCGAATATTTCCCCACGTCATGAAGCTGCCCCGTTTGGCAGGCAATTTCCTGCGCACCAAATATCTGGGCAAACTCCGCCGCCATTTCCCCAACATTGACCGAATGGCTTTGTAAGGTTTGCCAATGTTCGTAAGGCCAGAGATTGCCGAGTTTGTCTTGCGCGGAATGGGCGTAGTAGGTTGTCATCTAGATTCCCTTGGGTATTTTCACAGCCCGGCTATTTCTGTTTTCTACCATCTGTCTTTGCAAAGACAAACTGCGGTTACCCGTTTGTTTTGCGGATATGGGCGATGCAGTCGAAATTCACATCGATTTTCTAAAATTGAAACGTGCAAAGCCTTAACGAACAAGCCATATAAATAGCTTGAAGTGTTGAAAATCGGAAATCTGTGGAATGAGGTCGTCTGAATAACGGATAAAGGAGATAGTTAGGAATTTATGATGTTATTATTTTATTTGTTATAATTACCCGAATATAATACAGCATTTATAATAAATAACAATATCAATTTGACTATTTGTGAGCAATGGAACAAATCAAACGTAGCGTGATGGCTTAGCATAATAAACGGTGAGAATCTAACGATACTATGTTTTCAGACGACCTGCTTGACTTTGCCCCTACATTTGGGGTTATAGTTGATTGGATTTAATTATGGCTTGCTTCTCTGCCTCATCTTGATTTTTGTTAATTCTTCATATTTTATTGTTTTTTAGACTCAATTCGTTCACAGAAAGGAAATCCTATGGAAACCCTTACCCTCAATATCGGCGGTATGACCTGCGGCGGCTGCGTGAAAAGCGTTACCCGTATTTTGGAAAACACGCAAGGCGTTGCCAAAGCTGAAGTCAGTTTGGATAACAAAAATGCAATCATTGAATTTGATCCTGCAAAAACCAATCCCGAAGCGTTGATTGAAGCTATCGAAGATGGCGGATACGACGCAGCTTTGTAACTTTTTAAGGTCGTCTGAAAAATATTTTCAGACGAC
>NZ_KV812094.1:93122-95066 GCF_001813335.1 Neisseria sp. HMSC055H02
CGTCTGAAAAATATTTTCAGACGACCTTTTGATATAGTTGAAGTTCTTTTTTGTTTGAATAGCGGCTTATGTTAAATTTACTTCCCGCACCGCCAGCCGAGTTGTGGCAGGCGACGCTTGAACACCTCCGCCTCTCCCTGATTGCCCTGCTTTGCGCAGTCGCGCTTGCCGTGCCGCTCGCCGTATGGCTGGCGGACAAACGGCGTTGGGCGGAAGGTGTTTTGCAGGTAACCAATATCCTGCAAACTATCCCGTCCCTCGCGCTGCTTGGCTTGCTGATTCCCTTTGTCGGCATCGGTTCGCCGCCGGTTTTAATTGCGCTGACGCTCTATGCCCTGTTGCCGATTTTTCAGAACACCTATCTCGGTTTGAGCCAAATCGATCCCGCCATCAAAGAAGCGCACACCGCGTTCGGCTTGTCCCGATGGCAGGCGTTGTGGCGCATTGAATTGCCGATGGCGCTGCCCGCCATGATTTCCGGCATCCGCACCGCGTCCGTATTGATTATCGGCACGGCAACACTCGCCGCGCTCATCGGCGCAGGCGGCTTGGGCAACCTGATTTTGCTCGGCATCGACCGCAACAACATGGCGATGACGTTTACCGGCGCGCTGTTGTCCGCCCTGCTCGCCGTATTGGTCAGCGGCGGCATCGGCATACTGCAAAAGTCCAAGCACAAAATGCCGATTACCGCCGCCCTGCTTGCCATCCTTATCGCCATCGGTTTGGCACCGATTTTTCAAACGAACCCATCCGCACAAAAAATCACCATCGCAGGCAAGCTCGGCAGCGAACCCGACATCCTCATCAATATGTACAAACAGTTGATTGAAGAAAATAATCCGCGCGCGCAGGTGGCGCTCAAACCCAATTTCGGCAAAACCTCATTCCTGTTCAACGCCTTAAACAGCGGCGAAATCGACATCTACCCCGAATTTACCGGTACCGTCCTCGAAAGTCTGGTCAAAGTCCCCGCCGCACAGCAAAACCGCCGCCTTTCCCCCGAACAGACCTACCAAACTGCCAAAGACCTGCTCGTCCGACAGCACCGGCTGACCTTTCTGCCGCCGATGGCATACCAAAACACCTACGCCCTCGCCGTCAGCCAAGACTACGCCGCCGCGCACAATCTGCACAAAATCTCCGACCTCAAACGCGTGCAAAACCAAATCCGCGCCGGATTCACCCTCGAATTTACCGACCGCGCCGACGGCTACAAGGGTCTGCAACAACACGGCATACAGTTTAGCCACCTCTCTACGCTCGAACCCGCCCTGCGCTACACCGCCCTCCTAAACGGCAAAATCGACCTTGTCGAAGCTTATTCCACCGACAGCGACCTCAAACAATACCGCCTTGCCGTCCTTTCAGACGACATCGCCCTTTTCCCTTCCTACCAAGGCGCACCGCTGATGAAAACCGAGTTTGCCGAACATCATCCCGACATCGTGAACGCATTGAACAAACTGGCAGGCAAAATCAGCGAAGCCGAAATGACCGAAATGAACTACCGCGTGAAAGTGGGCGGAGAAAAGCCGGCGGACGTGGCGCGGGATTATTTGCAGAAAAACGGTTTGATTAACGATAAGGGCAAATGATTCAGGTCGTCTGAAAAACAGGTTCATGTTATTGAAACGGGTTTTCAGACGACCTTGAATTCGGATTTCAAGTGCAACACCAGGGTACAGGTCGTTGGAACAGGACAAAAATAAAACACTTGGCGTTTCGCAGCCAAGTGTTTTTCTCGGCCGGTGGTTCAACTCATCTTGAACCCTACGTATCTACCGATCGCTGATGTTTCGGAAATCGGTTTGTTTAGGGAAATATTGTCGGATGAGTCCGTTGGTGTTTTCATTCAGTCCTTTTTCCCAAGAATGGTAAGGGCGGCAAAAATAGGTTTTCGCTTTCAATGCTTTGGCTATTTTGGTGTGTTGGTAGAACTCT
>NZ_KV812094.1:95166-110817 GCF_001813335.1 Neisseria sp. HMSC055H02
TACCCTAATGGCCGCCCGGGCAGTATCTTCAGCCTTTAAGTTATCCAATTTGCTGATGATGGTGTCGGCTTCCCAATCGCCGATGTGGGATTTTTAGTCGACGACGGCGGGTCGGTTTTCTATGCGGTTGCGCACTTTGCATCTGAGTTTGTGGCAGATAAGGGGGGCGATGCGCTGAATCAGCTGCGAATCGAGCTTATAGGGTTTTCGCTTGCGCTGTTTGGTAAGGCGGCTTTGCCGTTGTGCGTTTTCGGCACTGTATTGCTGTCCTTTGATGCAGTGCCGCTTGATTTCGCGGCTGATGGTGCTTTTGTGGCGGTTGATCTGTTTGGCGATTCTGTTATGGAAAGTTGCATTTCATTCAAATGCGAACCCGCCGTCGTCTGAAAAGTTTTCAGACGACTTCTTGCTTTATATTTCCTTCTTACCAAATCCCCAACCATTTTTCTTCCGATTTTGAGTTTCCGCGTCCTTCTTGTGCTTCGCGTTCCTTTCTTCGGAAATCCCAGGGTGCTTGCGGATTTCTACCGCTCCACAAACCTTTACGTTTTTGTTTTGCCTGCTTTTGGGCGGCGGCGTAATCGGTATAGGCGGTTTTGCTTTGCTGTTTTCTGGCATAGCTGTCGTAATGCCATGCCGCGCCGTCGCGCAGCTGCATAAGGTTCAAATCGGTTGCTCCAACGGATACCTGCGCAACTTCGCGTTGGTAGCGGTCTTTTTCGAATACGCGTACTTTCACTTTTTTGCCGTCAGCCGCGGCAATAAGGTTGTCGCGCGAACGTGTGCCGTATGCCTGATTGATTTCGGGCGCGTCGATATACGCCATGCGGATTTTGTGTTTTGCACCGTCTCCGTCGATGACATGAAGGGTATCACCGTCGTGGATTTTGATGATTTTTCCGTGATAAGTATAGGGGGCTTTTTTATGTATGCCAGTCTTGTCCACTTCGTTTTCAGACGACTTTGGCCTGATTGTATCGGTCAGTAGCGCACCGACGGCCTCTAAGCCGAAATGACGGCTGTCTGTAATATCGGAAACAATCTGAACGCCTGATTGAACAAGTTCGGTATCGCGTGAGCTGTAACCCAATGCGCCCAATACAGACAGGAAAACGGGCAGCCATTTGAGCATGGTGGTGGTCTTCATAATTTGAGAATGATAAGGTCGTCTGAAAATCGATATTGGTTTTCAGACGACCTTTGCTGTTTATTGCCTTTAATTTTGTCCGGGCTTGATGACTTTGGCGCCCTGCTCTGTGCCCAAGATCAACAAATCCGCGGCATTGCGGGCGAAGATGCCGTTTTCGAGAACGCCGGTGATGCGGTTGATTTCATCTTCCATAGTCAGCGGACGGTCGATATTCAAGCCATAGACATCGACAATTTGGTTGCCGTGGAAGGTGGTGTAGTTCAGGCGCAATTCTGGCTGTCCGCCCATTGCCAAAAGTTTGCGCGACACCAGCGAACGCGCGCCGGGCAACACTTCTACGGGCAGCGGGAATTTGCCCAAACGCGAAACATATTTGCTCTCGTCGGCGATACAGATGAATTTGTCAGACGCACTGGCGACGACTTTTTCGTTTAAATGCGCGCCACCGCCGCCTTTAATCATTTGCAGCATATGGTTCACTTCGTCCGCACCGTCAACATAGACAGCCAGCCCCATCACATCATTCAGCGATACTTCGGGGATGTCGTATTGCGCCATCAGTTCGCTGGACTTTTTAGAAGTCGAAACCGCGCCTTTGATTTTTTTGCCGCTTTTGCCCAACGCTTCGATAAACATATTCACGGTCGAGCCGGAGCCGATGCCGATGTATTCGTTTTCGGGTACGAATTCCACCGCTTTCTCGGCGGCAATGCGCTTCAATTCGTCTTGAGTAGCCATGATTTCTCCTTAATGGGATGTCGGTTGATGGGCATATGTTAACATTTTCATGCCATTTGTGCTTGCCTGCTTACGCTTTTTCCAGCAACACCGCCGCCTGCGCCTCGATGGCTTCCATGCGTCCCAAATAGCCGAGTTTTTCGTTGGTTTTGCCTTTGATATTGATACAGGTCGTCTGAATCCCCAAATCGGCGGCAATGTTGGCACGCATGGCGGGAATGTGCGGCGCGAGTTTGGGCTTTTGCGCGATGATGGTCGTATCCACGTTCACAACACGCCAGCCTAAAGCCTGCACGCTTTGATACGCTTCACGCAACAATACGCGGCTGTCGGCATCTTTAAACTCGTCGGCAGTATCGGGGAAATGGCTGCCGATGTCGCCCAGACCCGCCGCGCCAAGTAAAGCGTCAGTAATCGCGTGCAACAGCGCGTCGGCATCGGAATGACCGAGCAGGCCTTTTTCAAACGGGATGTTTACGCCGCCGAGAATCAAATCGCGGCCTTCGACGAGTTGGTGGACATCGTAGCCTTGTCCGATACGGATATTCATGTTTTGTCCTTTTTTCAATGTCAGGTCGTCTGAAAAACGGGTTTCAGACGACCTGACATATGGGTATCAAAGTTTCGCAGCCTTTTGCCTAATTTTCCATCAGATACCCGCTTGAAACTTTTTCAACCGATACAAGCAATAAAATAAATCGCTGAGAGATAAGTCATGGATACGGTTTCGCCGTAAACATTGATTCAAACAGAAAAAAGGCAGGAGCGTTTCCGATGGCCTCCTGCCCGTAATATACCGAATCAACGCTCGATTTGCGATACGTCGCGCACCGCGCCTTTGTCGGCAGAGGTCGCCATGGCGCCGTAGGCACGTAGGGCGGCGGAGACGTAGCGGTCGCGGTTTTCCGGTTTCCACGCTTTGCTACCGCGTGCTTCCATTTCGGCGCGGCGGGCGGCGAGTTCTTCGCCGGACACTTTCAGGTTGATGCTGCGGTTAGGGATGTCGATTTCAATCGTATCGCCTTCGTGCACCAAACCGATAGCGCCGCCTTCCGCCGCTTCGGGTGAAGCGTGGCCGATGGAGAGGCCTGATGTGCCGCCGGAAAAGCGTCCGTCAGTCAGCAAGGCGCAGGCTTTGCCCAAGCCTTTGGATTTCAGGTAGGAAGTCGGGTACAGCATTTCCTGCATACCCGGGCCGCCTTTGGGGCCTTCGTAGCGGATGATGACGATGTCGCCGGCGACGATTTGGTTGCCCAAAATGCCTTCGACGGCGGCTTCTTGGCTTTCAAACACGCGGGCGCGGCCGGTGAATTTGAGGATGCTCTCGTCCACGCCTGCGGTTTTCACCACGCAGCCGCGTTCGGCGATGTTGCCGAACAAGACCGCCAAACCGCCGTCTTGCGAATAGGCGTGTTCGACGTTGCGGATGCAGCCTTTTTCGCGGTCGAGGTCGAGGGTTTTCCACATGCGGTTTTGCGAGAACGCTTGGGTGGTGCGCACGCCGCCTGGCGCGGCTTTGAAGCGTTCGATGGCGTGGGTGTTTTCGGGATTGGTCACGTCCCATTTTTCAATCGCGTCTTTCAGCGTCGGCGCGTGGATGGTGTACACGTCGGTGTGCAGTTTGCCCGCTTTGTCCAGTTCTTTCAGGATGGCAAAGATGCCGCCGGCGCGGTGTACGTCTTCCATGTAGTAGTCGTGGTTGTTGGGCGCGGTTTTGCAGATGCAGGGCACGACGCGGCTTAAGCGGTCGATGTCGGCCATTTTGAAATCCACGCCCGCTTCGTTGGCAACGGCGAGCAAATGCAGAATGGTGTTGGTAGAGCCGCCCATGGCGATGTCCATGGTCATGGCGTTTTCAAATGCTTTTTTGGTGGCGATGCTGCGCGGCAGCACGGTTTCGTCGTCTTGCTCGTAATAGCGTTTGGTGATTTCGACAATCATGCGGCCGGCTTCGAGGAACAATTCTTTGCGGCCGGCATGGGTGGCGAGGTAGGAGCCGTTGCCGGGCAGGGACAGGCCGAGCGCCTCAGTCAGACAGTTCATGGAGTTGGCGGTGAACATACCGGAGCAGGAGCCGCAGGTCGGGCAGGCGTTTTGTTCGACTTCTTCGACTTGCTGGTTGCTGACATTGTCGTCCGCCGATTCAATCATGGCGTCAATCAAGTCCAAGCGGCGTTCGGGCTGGATGTTGGCCACGCCGATGACCTTGCCCGCCTCCATCGGGCCGCCGGAAACGAAGATGGTCGGGATGTTCAGGCGCATGGCGGCAATCAGCATTCCCGGGGTGATTTTGTCGCAGTTGGAAATGCACACCAGCGCGTCGGCGCAGTGGGCGTTCACCATGTATTCGATGGAGTCGGCAATCAAATCTCGGCTGGGCAGGGAGTACAGCATGCCGCTGTGTCCCATGGCGATGCCGTCGTCGATGGCGATGGTGTTGAATTCTTTGGCGATTGCACCGGCTTTTTCAATCTCGCGGGCAACCAGTTGGCCCATGTTGTGCAGGTGGACATGTCCGGGCACGAATTGGGTGAACGAGTTGGCAACGGCGATGATGGGCTTGCCGAAGTCGGTTTCCATCACGCCGGTGGCACGCCACAATGCGCGCGCGCCCGCCATATTGCGGCCGTGGGTGGAGGTTTTGGAGCGGTAGTCTGGCATTTTGCATTCCTTTATTCATATGATAAGGCCGTACCTAACAGGCAGGCTTCGCATTCTGAAAATACGCTGAAATGATTGCCTGCGGCCTATAAAAATAGTTTGGTATTTTATACCAATTATGTTTGGCAAAGAACCGCTATTTTGTAATAAAACTAAGCAGTATTTGCTTATCCTGCATTTGCTTCAACAATAAACAGAAGGTCGTCTGAAATACTTTTCAGACGACCTTTATAACTTTTACAAGAAAAAAGCTTAGACACATATCATGTTCAGATATGGGTCATTACCCTTATGAATTTCAGCTTTACGCTTTTTCTTTTTGGCGCATTTTTTCCGCCATCATTTCATGCAGCGTTTTCTTGGCAGGTTTCATCGGAACGCGGTTGTCCGTCCAGCCCAGTTGTTTGCTCGGCGTCAATGCACGGAATTTGGTGGCCGCCCAACCGAAGGCACGGTAGGCTTTGCTGCCGCTGAAAATACCGTTGAATGTGCGCCATGCCATTTGTTCGCCGAAGGTATGCGATGCGCCTTGTCCGCGGATAGGATGCGGTACGACTTCGGTCGGTGAACGTTGCGCTTCAACACGCAAACGCTGCATTTGCTCGGTAATCGGGATACGTACCGGACAAACTTCCACACACGCGCCGCACATGGTACAGGCGGTCGGCAGGTCGCGGGTGGCATCCAGACCCAACAGGTGCGGGGAAATAATCTCGCCGATAGGGCCGGGGTAGGTTGTGCCGTATGCCGCGCCACCAATACGGGTATAAACCGGACAATGGTTCATACACGCGCCGCAACGGATACATTGCAAAGTGCGGCGCATTTGGTCTTCGGCATAAGCTTGGCTGCGTCCGTTGTCGAGCAGAACCAAGTGCATTTCCTGCGGACCATCCAGCTCTTCACTGCGGCGCGGACCGGTAATCATATTGAAATAGGTGGTAATGTTCTGACCAATGGCAGAACGCGGCAGCAGGCTGTATAAGGGAGGAATGTCGGACAATTTCGCCACAACTTTTTCAATACCGGTAATGGCGATATGCACGGGCGGTACGGTGGTGCTCAAGCGACCGTTGCCTTCGTTTTCCACCAGACACAGCGTACCTGTTTCTGCAACAGCGAAGTTTACGCCGCTCAAACCGACATCGGCAGTGCTGTAAATATCGCGCAGTGCTTTGCGGGCGAAGCCGGTCAGTTGGTCTACGTCGTCCGTTAACGGTGTGCCAAGATTTTGGTGGAAAAGTTCGCTAACCTGTTCTTTGGTTTTGTGAATGGCGGGCATCACGATATGGGTCGGTTTTTCGCCTGCCATTTGGACGATAAACTCACCCAAGTCGCTTTCCACCGCTTTAATGCCTTTTGCTTCAAGATAATGGTTCAGCTCGATTTCCTCGCTGACCATCGATTTGCCTTTGACCATCAGCTTACCGTTTTTGGCAGTAATGATGTCGTGGATGATTCCGCAGGCTTCGGCCGGCGTTTCCGCCCAATGTACTTTCACGCCCAGCTTAGTCAGGTTTTCTTCCAATTGCTCCAGCAGGGCGGGCAATTTAGACAATGAACGCTGACGGACGTGTTCGCACAAATCACGCAGGTTTTGCAACTCTTCTTCGTCGGACAAAACGGCTTTGCGCTTGGTCATCAGCATATCCATCGCGGTACGCAGACTCTTACGCAAAGGCTTGTCTTGAAGGGAAATTGCGGCGTTTTGTTTGAAAGTTTCCGGCTTCATGTGGAACTTGATGGTTTGCGTAGTCATGCGTTTTCCTCCAAATCGGCAGGGGAAATGTGGTCAGGCAGGATGGCGAGGATGACCAAATCACGCGGACCGTGTGCGCCATAAGCAAGCGTCAGTTGAATGTCTGCGGTTTTGGACGGGCCGGAAATCAGGAAAACATTGGTCGGCATACCGTTTTCCACCAGTTTTTCGCCTTCGACAGCGTTGTGAAATTCGTTATACATCTTCGCCGTATCAAACAGGCAGAAATGCACGGGCGGAACGAGGCTCAAAGTACGCGGTTCTTCGGGGCTGGAAAACAGCATCAGCGTACCGGTACGGGCGATGCCGCATTGCGAGCCGCTGAAGCCAGCATCGATGTTCGCGAAGAACTCGGTTTTCCAAGTATCGATTTCGCGCTCGAAAGCAATCGGTTCGATATTGCTGTCCACCAGCGCGGCACGGGCAATTTGTCCGTGTTCGGTCGCCAACGGCAGCAGGATGTTTTTCAAACCTTTGCCTTCGGCAGCTTGACGGAATACTTGCGGCCAGCCGGTTTTGGTCACCCAATAAATTTCGGTTTTGACGGCGCGCATAGCAGCAGCCCAATGTTTCAGTCGCTCAACTTCGTTGTCCCAAGAAACACCCATTTCACGGTAATAATCAAAAACCGCAGGCTCTTCCATCGGCAATGCGTCGGCTTTTTTCAGTTTTGCCAAAATATTTTCGCGCGCGCTCATGCTTTGCCTCCGGTGCGTTCCAACAAGAAGGATGCGATGTGTTTCGGACGCGGCATGTTCGGCTCGTCCTTAGCGATTTTGCCGCCGATGTTCATCATGCAGCCGCAGTCCGCGCTGATGATTTCGGTCGCGCCGGTTTCTTTCAGCGCGGCAACTTTGTCGGTTACCATCGCGCCGGAAATATCGGCTTGTTTGACGGAGAATGTACCGCCGAAGCCGCAGCATTCGCTTTCATGGTCGTGAACGATGCGTTCAACGTTTTCCATGCCGTCAATCAACTGCCAGCCTGAAATATGGACGTTCATTTCGCGGCGGGCGGCGCAGGAAGTGTGAACGGCGACTTTGACCGGCTCGCCTTTGTCTTCAGGCTTGTAGCCGATGGCAAGCAAGAAATGAGTAAACTCAATGATGCGGTTGGCACAATCAACCGCTTTGGATTCGTATTCTGTATTTTTAAACAGGGTAGGCCAGTGATGTTTCATCATGCCGCCGCACGAGCCGGACGGTACGACGATCGGCCAGTTTTCAGGGAAAAGGTCGAGTTGCGCTTTAGCGACATCAAACGCCTCGGTCGGATGGCCGGAAGAGTAGGCGGGTTGGCCGCAGCAGCTTTGCGCCATCGGGTAATGAACCCGTATACCTTGCTGCTCGATTAAAGTAATGGCATCCATGCCTGCTTCGGGCATGAAAAGATCGAGGACGCAGGTGCCGAAGAAATAGACATCTGTCGGCTTGCTGTCGAATGTAGTGATTTTGGGTGGGGTGATTGCGCTCATTTTTTCGTTAACGGGAGTACCCGTTTTTCTTTGTATAAATAGACGGCTACTTTAAGTAATTGAATGTAGGCGGTCAAGTATAATTTTAAAAAATAATATTGGAATCGGATAACTGCTAAGACCTAATACCCACATATCTTGAATCATCTTTTCATATGCCAATTATTATCATTACAATTAATCTCTAATATATTCATAATTAAACAATACCTAAAATAAATTTTTTCAAACACAAGCTACCACGACGATCATCATCCTATTCACTCAACTTTAAAGGTCGTCTGAACCTCATCACTTAAAAATACATTGATCAAACAATATTTTAAAACTGAATCAGATTTGCAATATTCTTTGCCAATAGCTGCCTTTTGCTACCCTTACCCTCTTTCAGACGACCTCCTGCCAAATCAGTTACAATTCATCCCTATGAACAAAACCGAATCAAACGTTTTGGAAACGCCGCCCGTCCGCCCGTCCCGATGGCTGCCCCTGCTGTTGGCGATTGCGATTTTCATGCAAATGCTGGACGCGACGATTCTGAACACCGCCCTACCCGAAATCGCCAAAGATTTCAATGTATCGCCGCTCAATATGCAGCTGGCGGCGATTTCCTATACGCTGACCGTTGCCCTGCTGATTCCTTTAAGCGGCTATTTGGTGGACAGGTTCGGCACTAAAAACGTATTTTTCGGTTCAATCGGCATTTTTATGCTCGGATCGGCATTGTGTGCGGCGGCAGCCAATCTGCCCATGCTGGTGATGGCGCGGGTGATTCAGGGCATAGGCGGGTCGATGTTGGTACCCGTACCGCGCCTGACGATTTTGCGCGTGTACGACAAATCCCAACTCTTAAACGCCATCAACTATGCCGTAATGCCCGCGCTGATCGGTCCGATATTCGGACCTTTGGTCGGCGGCTATTTGGTCGAATACGCATCTTGGCATTGGATTTTCCTGATGAACCTGCCCATAGGGCTGCTCGGCGTTTTGCTGGGCTGGCGGATTATGCCCGATGTCAAAGGCGAAAATACGGTTCTGGACTTGAGTGGCTACCTGACTTTCGCTTCGGCGGCGTGTCTCTTGATGTTGGCGGTGGAAATGGTGTCCCATTCTGGTGCGGTTTGGTTTTCACTCCTACTCGCGCCCGGAGGCACGGCATTCGCCCTGCTCTACTACCGCCACATGAAAACCGCCGCCAACCCGATTTATGCGGCGGATTTGTTCCAAGTCCGCACTTTCCGGCTGGGTCTGACAGGCAATCTGTTCAGCCGGCTCGGCATCAGTTCCATCCCCTTTTTGCTGCCGCTATTGTTTCAAGTCGCGTTCGGCTTTGCCGCCAGCGTATCCGGCTGGCTGGTCGCGCCCGTCGCTTTCGCCTCGCTTGTTGTCAAACCGCTCATCAAGCCCCTGATGTCGCGCTTCGGCTACCGCAGCGTGTTGATTTGGAACACGCGCCTCCTCGCCATACTGATTATGCTGCTTGCCCTACCCGACGCCGACACGTCCTTAAGCGTATGGATAGTCTTGCTGCTCCTCATCGGCACCTGCAACTCCATCCAGTTTTCCGCCATGAACACCCTGACCATCGCCGACCTGCGCGCGCACCAAACCGGCAGCGGCAACAGCCTGATGGCGGTCAACCAACAACTCGCCATCAGCCTCGGCATTGCGCTCGGCGCGCTTATCCTGCAAAACTGGTCGCAAAGCAGCCTCACCGCAGGCAACCTCCATCTCTCATTCCGCCTCACCCTGCTTTCCATCGGCTTGATTACACTCGTCTCCAGTACCATATTCAGCCGCCTGCACATTTCCGACGGACGCAACCTAACCGACTGAACATTTCCCCAACCTTAAAGGTCGTCTGAAAGATATTCCACGCTTTTACCCGCACCACCCATCCGTCAAAGCAACTGACGGAAACAGTAAAAACTGCATTTGAACATCATTTGAAACCTAATACAGACATATCCAAACACTACCCGCCAACACCTACCGAACAATCGAAAAAACAGCCCAAAATTTTTCAGACGCCCCATATTCTTCACAGGAAGCCGCCACACTGAAAAGACAAGCAAAGCAAAAAATGCTATGCTTAATGCTTTCAATCTGTGTGTCTGAAGCAATGAAAAAGTATCTTATCCCGGTTGCTGCCGTAGCCGTAGCCGCCGTACTTGGCACCCCCTACTACCTCGGCATCAAAGCAGAGGAAAGCCTTACCGCACAACAAAAACTCTTACAAGACTCCGGTTTTCTGACCGTAGAATCGCATCAATACGAACGCGGCTGGTTCAGCGCAACGGAAACCACCGTTATCCGCCTAAAGCCTACCCTTCTTCAAAATACGCAAAAATACCTGCCCGACAACCTGAAAACCATCCTGCAAGAGCCGATTACGGTTATCAACCACATCAGCCACGGACCGTTTGCCGGCGACATAGGCACTCAGGCGCACATCGAAACCGAGTTCAAATATCACCCTGAAACCGAAAAAGCATTGTCGCGCTTCTTCGGCAAACAAACGCCGGTAACGATGAGCAACACCATCTATTTCAGCGGCAGCGGCAAGCTGGATTTGAGTATCCCCGCTTTCGATTACGAAGAGCTTTCCGGCATCAAGCTGAACTGGAAAGGTCTGAGCGGGCATACCGACTATAAAAAAGATTTCCAAAGTTACAGCCATGACTATCTGGCTCCCTCCCTTCAAGTCAAGCTGGCGGACAAGGGCGACATTTCTCTGGAAAACCTACATTTCCAATCTGAAACCACAAGCGGCCTCAACAAACTGTCTTTAGGCAAAAGCAGCACTACGCTGGATAAATTCCTGCTCCAGTGGAAAGACAACATCGATTACAACATCAAGCTGAATGAATTGGTGAACCTGGTTACCAATCTACAAATCGGCGCGTTTATCAATCCGACAGGCAGCATCCCTCCGTCAAAAATCGAAGTAAGCAAACTGAAATTTGAAACCGATACTCACGAAGCGGACAAATTCATCAACAGCGAAGGCCGCTTCCAATTTCAAGACCTGACTTACGGCGATGAAAAATACGGCCCGTTGGACATCAATATTGCCGCCGAACACTTGGATGCCTCCGGCCTTCTTGCGCTGAAAAACAAATTTGCCGAAATCGCAGATAAAAAAATGAGCGAAGAAGAAATCCAAAACGCCTTGATACAGACTGCCAAGAACGAGGCTTCAAGCCTGTTTACCAATAATCCTATCTTGAATGTTAAAACCTTCAAATTCACGATGCCTCAAGGCGATGTCGATGTCAGCGGCAAACTGCTGTTTAAAGGTTTGGTAGTAAAAGATTTGAACAGCCTCAGCGATATGCTGAAAAAAACCGAAGCCGGATTTGACATGGCGGTTCCGCAAAAACTGCTCGAACAACTGGCAATCAGTCAGGCACGCAGCATTTTCAGCGTCAATCCCGACGATGAGGCAAATGGGCAGGCAGGTATCGAAGACGTTACCGAGACCCTGCGGCTGATGGTGGACAGCACCATTCGCAGCATGGCGGACGAAAAATATCTGACGCTGGAAAACGGTACGGTCAAAACCAAGATGACTTTGCAAAACGGTGAACTGAAGCTCAACGGCAAAGTCCTTCAAAGCGATCCCGAACCGGATTTTGATGAGACGGATATGGTTTCCGAACCATCCCATCCATAAACCGAAAGGTCGTCTGAAAATTCAGACGGCCTTTTTCTCATCAATCCGCTTTTAATGGAACAACCCCAATGCCTTGACGAACACCATCACCACGCCGTAAACCAGCGGGATGCCGACCAAAGCCCAACGCCACCAAACCGAAAAACCGCCTGCTGCAACTTTTTCCTGTAGCAAGTAGGCATCGGAAACGGCGGTTTCGTCATCGGGATTGCCGCTGTGCGCTGCTGTTTTGATGTCGGTTTCATGGTGTTTCTCATGAACCGATCTGACAGCAAGGTTGCACAGCAAACCGACAATCAACAATCCCGCCATGATATACATGGTAACGCCATATGCCTGCGCGGCGGGAACACCGCTGTCGATTTGGCTTTGGCGGATGTAGTTCACCAAGACCGGACCGATCACGGCAGCGGTTGACCACGCCAACAAAATACGTCCGTGAATTGCGCCGACCTGATAAGTGCCGAACAAGTCTTTCAAATAAGCCGGAATCGCGGCAAAACCGCCGCCATACATGGAAATGATGACGCAGAATCCAATAATAAACAAAGCCTTGTTTCCACTCTCGCCAATGGACGGAACGGCAAAATACAGCAGCGAACCGAGTACGAAAAAGATGGTGTAGGTATTTTTACGTCCGAGTTTGTCGGAAACGCTGGACCATAAAAACCGTCCGCCCATATTGAACAGGCTCAAAAGGCTGACGAAACCTGCCGCCGCCCCTGCGCCGATTGCCGCTTGTTTACCGACCGAAGCCTCTGAAAACAGCTCCTGAATCATGACCGAAGCCTGCCCCAAAACGCCGATACCGGCAGTCACGTTCAGGCACAACA
Organism: Neisseria sp. HMSC055H02; assembly: GCF_001813335.1. Classification (NCBI taxonomy): domain Bacteria; kingdom Pseudomonadati; phylum Pseudomonadota; class Betaproteobacteria; order Neisseriales; family Neisseriaceae; genus Neisseria; species Neisseria sp. HMSC055H02. Next base: position 107,458 of record NZ_KV812094.1, read on the forward strand.
CCCAAAACAAAAGCCAAAATTGCGGCGTTTTCATCGCTTGGGAAACATTGACATGATTGCTGCTGACCAGCTTGTTTTTCACTTTCGGCGCGACATAGCCTTCAGGTTTCCAACCTTCTGCCGGCACGCGGATGGTGAATGCGCCGAACATCATCAACACAAGGTAAAACAGCCCCAAAACGACAAAAGTCGGTGCGACGCCGACCGACACGTCGTCTGAAAACGCATTCATTAACGATACGGACAACGGCGAGGCAAGCATCGCACCGCCGCCGAACCCCATAATCGCCAAACCCGTCGCCATGCCCGGTTTGTCGGGAAACCACTTCATCAAAGTGGACACAGGCCCGATATAGCCCAACCCCAAGCCTATACCGCCGATCACGCCGTTGCCCAAATAGAGGAGAAACAGATTATGCGTACTGACGCCGAGTGCCGACACAAAAAAGCCCAAGCTGAAACAGCACGCCGCGACAAACATCGCCTTGCGCGGGCCGACACGCTCCATCCAAGTGCCGAACAAAGCAGCAGACGCGCCCAACATAGCCAGCGCGATACTGAAAATCCAGCCCACAGTCGTCAGCTTCCAATCCCCGGCTGCCGATTCGGTAATGCCGATAAGCTTGGTCAGCGGCGCGTTAAACACGGAATACGCATAAATCTGCCCGATGGCAAGATGCACCGCTAAAGCGGCAGGCGGCACCAGCCAACGGTTGAAACCCGGCTTGGCAATCGTCGCCTCACGGTCTAAAAATTTCATAAAAGCCTCTTGATGTCTAATGAAAAACAGCGTTCTCCGCGAGGAAAACGCCTTAAATTGTTGACAATATTGTACCATGCTTCCGCATGGGCTTTACTCCGCTTAACATGAGTTTTTTGAGTAAGAAAGAGAAAAATCATTCATAATATGCACTTACTCCCACCTAATCATGCACGCTCCAACATGACTTTTATCGCCCTTACCAATATTTTCCTGATTGTCTTATTTGTTTTCACTATGCTGTTCGTTCGGTGGCGCAACCGTAAACTCAAGCAGGCATACCTCGCACGGATTCTGAAACAGCCCGAAACTTTCGAATGGCTCTCACACAATCTGAGCGGCGATGAGGTCAAAGATATTCAAGCAATCCACACACATTTTGGTTTGCCATTACAGGAATCCAAACAACTCATTAATATTTTTCGCAGTCAAAATCCCGGCAAAATGTAACGCCCATTTTCAGACGACCTCGACCTTCCCATTAAGCAACCATTCAAGCCCAAATCCCTCCGCTTGAAAAATATTTTGCTATTGTCTGCATTTTTATGTTAAATAACGTAATCTGTCACTAAACAATAATATTTTATTATGGCAAACATGAAACTCAAAACACATACTTCTTACATCCTGCTCGCTTCCGCATTGCTTTCCGGCTGCCATACTTATCAGGTAGACCAAAGCCGTCGCAGCAAAATCGCGCAATTTGCCATCAACCACCCTGTTGCGGCGCAAGTGATCGGCGTTGAAGACAAAAACTCGACTAACCTAACCAGCAACGCCGCACGCTTTGCCACCCGGACCGGTTTAGACGACCTCGCCAACGGCGAAGGACGCGGGACACAGGTCAATGCCGTCCGTCAGGCCTTATGGCAGGCCGCTATTTCCTCTCAATTCGACAGCGAAATTGCCAACAGGGCCGGCAATGCCTACCTGTCCGACATGGAAATTCGAGAGGGTAAAACCGATTATTACAGCCGTTTCCTTGCCGACCAAGCCGTCGATCAGCGCAACAACCGTATCGGACGCAGTATCGGCAGCGGCAAGCCCGGTGCGGACATGAAAGCACTCCTGCAAAGCGTTTTGTTCTACTACCACAAGGTAGGACTGTGGACTGCCTCCGAAGTTAAAGCCTCCGGCCGCAAAGTATGGAGAATCAGCCAAGAAAAATTAAGTGAAGCAGAATACCGCCGCGCTTTGAAAAACATCGCTCCGCTGAACACCAACGGAATGTTGCCGAACGAACAAAACCTCAAAACAGATACGTTCAAAGAAATTAAAAAAACAGTCAAAGTGATTACCAAAGTCGAAGACTGATTCGTATCAACATTCTATCTACTGCTTCAGTAATCCCCCAAAACGGCGTAAACTGTCGCAAACCCATTTTCAGACGACCCCTGCTTACAAAGAGGTCGTCTGAAAACATTTCTCCTGCCGATTCAGCCGTTTCCAGAAGGACAAAGGACGATTATGAATTTCCCACCGCGTTACGTTTCCGCCACCCGTATGCGCCGCATGCGCAAAGACGACTTTTCCCGCCGCCTGATGCGCGAACACACCCTGACCGCAGACGATTTGATTTACCCCGTCTTCGTACTCGAAGGCAGCAATCAGGAAGAAGCCGTCCCCTCCATGCCTGGCGTGAAGCGGCAAAGCCTGGACAAATTATTGTTCACCGCCGAAGAAGCCCTCAAACTCGGCATCCCCATGCTGGCACTCTTCCCCGTCGTTACCCGAAACAAAACCGAATTAGCGGAAGAAGCCTACAACCCCGAAGGACTCGTACCGACCGTCGTGCGCACCCTGCGCGAGAAATTCCCCGAACTCGGCATCATGACCGACGTCGCCCTCGACCCCTACACCATCCACGGGCAAGACGGGCTGACCGATGCGAACGGCTACGTCCTCAACGACGAAACCATCGAAGTTTTGGTGAAACAAGCCTTGTGCCACGCCGACGCAGGCGCGCAAGTCGTCGCCCCGTCCGACATGATGGACGGACGCATCCTCGCCATCCGCGAAGCCCTTGAAGACGCAGGACACATCCACACCCGCATCATGGCGTATTCAGCCAAATATGCTTCCGCATTTTACGGCCCGTTCCGCGATGCGGTCGGCAGTTCCGGCAATTTGGGCAAAGCCGACAAGAAAACCTACCAAATGGACCCCGCCAACACCGACGAAGCCCTGCACGAAGTCGCCCTCGACATTCAGGAAGGCGCGGATATGGTGATGGTCAAACCCGGACTGCCCTATCTTGACGTTGTCCGCCGCGTCAAAGACGAGTTCGGCGTACCAACCTACGCCTACCAGGTTTCCGGCGAATACGCCATGCTTCAAGCCGCGATTCAAAACGGCTGGTTGGACGGTGAAAAAGTCATACTCGAAAGCCTGCTCGCCTTCAAACGCGCCGGTGCCGACGGCATCTTGACCTATTACGCCGTCGAAGCAGCCAAATTACTGGAAAAATAAAACACAAATGACAGCATTGGTTTTCCTGTAAATTATCCCAATGCCGGATATTGTGAAGCCGACAAAAGGCTGATTGAAAGGCAAAAGGTCGTCTGAAAATTTGAACTGCACCCCAAAAGTTGGACACATCC
>NZ_KV812095.1:0-11423 GCF_001813335.1 Neisseria sp. HMSC055H02
CAGCAGAGGCTGAGACAATGAACACGTTCTTAGTATGTGAGTTTAGATGTGTATTGACACAGTCTCCGTAATATTTTCTGTGTAACGCTTATACGTCAGGCTTTTGTGCTTGAACGGTATATATGACATTATTATGATTTGCATTTATTGTTGCAATCGTTATTGTTTTTTATTTATAAGTTCCTGTGTTTTTTGTAAATTTTTGTATTATTTTTGTTGTTTTTTTTGCAAAGTGAAAGGCTTAATCGGTTGATTAAAAGGATAAAAGGTCGTCTGAAGGCGGTATTCAAGGTTTGCGGGGTTTTCAAATCACATTGATTTGAAAACCTGGAAATGTCAGAATTGTATGCGGGAAACGCCGCATCGAAAGGCAAGGTCGTCTGAAAGCATTTATAATCCCGCTTTCAGACGACCTTTTGAACATCCGTTCTCTCAATCAAATTGACCTTATGAAACCCAAATTCATCACTCTGGACGGCATAGACGGCGCGGGTAAATCTACCAATCTTGCCGTTATCCGCCAATGGTTCGAATCCCATAATCTTCCTGTATTGTTTACCCGCGAGCCGGGCGGTACGCCTGTCGGCGAGGCTTTGCGCGAAATTTTGTTGAACCCTGAAACCAAGGCGGGATTGCGCGCGGAGACGTTGATGATGTTTGCGGCGCGGCAGCAGCATCTTGAAGACGTTATCCTGCCTGCGCTGGCAGACGGCATTCATGTCGTTTCCGACCGTTTTACCGATGCGACTTTTGCGTATCAGGGCGGCGGGCGCGGCGTGCCTCTTCAAGATATTGAAATGCTGGAGAATTGGGTGCAGGGCGGGTTTGGTCCTGATTTGACTTTGCTGCTGGACGTGCCGCTGGAAGTGTCGATGGCGCGTATCGGACAGACGCGCGAGAAGGACCGTTTCGAGCAGGAGCAGGCGGATTTTTTCACCCGCGTGCGTGCTGTTTATCTCGAACGCGCCGCCGCGCATCCCGAACGCTACGCGCTTATCGACGGCAACCGGAGTTTGGAGGAGGTGAGGGCGGATATCGAACATGCGCTGGCGCGCAGTTTCGGTATGGATGTTTAAAACCGAATGAAGGTCGTCTGAAAGCATACGTTTTTGCTTTGAGGTTGTTTGTTTCAGATGAAAATAGCGGTATGCGCCGCATTGGGAACATGGTAAAATTACACGCTATTACAAAATAGGTTTATTTGTTAATAAATAAGCCGCTTTGTAATGCCAAACGTCCCGAAACCAACGTTTCAGACGACCTCGTCTCAACATCTCTCTCGCAACAGGATCGAAAAATGGAAAACTCATTAAAAGAAGCCGCACTGAAATTTCACGAATTCCCCGTGCCGGGTAAAGTCTCCGTTACCCCCACCAAATCGCTGGCCACGTCCAAAGACTTGGCTTTGGCGTACTCGCCGGGCGTTGCGGCTCCTTGTATGGAAATCCATGCCGATCCGCAAAATGCGTACAAATATACCGCCAAAGGCAACTTGGTCGCCGTGATTTCCAACGGTACCGCCGTTTTGGGCTTGGGAAACATCGGCGCGTTGGCGGGCAAACCTGTGATGGAAGGCAAAGGCGTATTGTTTAAAAAATTCGCCGGCGTGGACGTATTCGACATCGAAATCGATGAAAAAGACCCGCAAAAACTGGTGGACATCATCGCCGCGTTGGAACCGACTTTCGGCGGCATCAACCTCGAAGACATTAAAGCGCCGGAATGCTTCTACATCGAACGCGAATTGCGCAAACGCTGCAAAATCCCCGTATTCCACGATGACCAACACGGTACCGCCATCATCACCGCTGCTGCCGTATTGAATGCCCTGCGCTATACCGGCCGTAAAATCGAAGAAGCGACCTTGGTTTGCTCCGGCGCGGGTGCAGCAGCAATTGCCTGCTTGAACCAACTGCTTGATTTGGGGCTGAAACGCGAAAACGTAACCGTTTGCGATTCCAAAGGCGTGGTTCATAAATCCCGCGAAGACAAAGACCGCATGGACGAGTCCAAAAAGTTCTACGCGATAGATGACAACAGTCAATGCGTGCTTGCCGATGCCGTCAAAGGCAAAGACATCTTCTTGGGCCTCTCCGGCGCGAACCTGCTGACGCCTGAAATGCTGAACACCATGAACGCCAAGCCTATCGTGTTCGCCATGGCAAACCCGAACCCGGAAATCCTGCCGCCGCTGGCAAAAGAAACCCGTCCTGACGTGGTCATCGGTACCGGCCGTTCCGACTTCCCGAATCAAGTGAACAACGTATTGTGCTTCCCGTTCATCTTCCGCGGCGCGTTGGACGTCGGCGCGACGACCATCAATGAAGAAATGAAACGCGCCTGCGTCTATGCTTTGGCGGATTTGGCGAAGGAAGAAGTAACTGAAGAAGTGGTTGCCGCTTACGGTAAAAAATTCGAATTCGGCGCGGAATACCTGATTCCGACCCCGTTCGACTCCCGCCTGCTGCCGCGCGTTGCTTCGGCTGCCGCCAAAGCTGCAATGGAAAGCGGCGTGGCAACCCGTCCGATTGCAGACTTGGAAGCCTATGCTGCCAAACTGAGCGAATGGAAACTGTAATCCGGTTTTAATTTGAATGTGATGTAGAAAAGGTCGTCTGAAAACTTTCAGACGACCTTTTTTCGTTTTACAGAATCTTTAGCAATGCCGAAGGCGCTGCGATGCGGTGGTCAAACGGCCAAGTTTCGGTTTGGTCTTCGGCGGCGATATAGCCCCAGTCGGCAAGTACGGTTTTCATGCCCGCGTTGCGTCCGGCCTGCATGTCGCGTTCGGCGTCGCCGACGTAAACCGTGTGTTGCGGGTCGGCATGGATTTGTTCGCACGCATACAGCATGGGTTTGACGCTGGGTTTGGATTCGCCGCAGGTGTCGCCGCTGACGACGACGGCGGGCGGGATGACGAAGCCGAGTTTGGGGACGAGTTTGTCGGTGAAGCGCATGGGTTTGTTGGTGATGATGCCCCATTTGATGCCGCGTCTGTCGAGTTCGGCAATCATTTCGTTCACGCCGTCGAACAGCGTGGTTTTGTCGGCATAGCAAAGGCTGTATGCTTCAAGGCATTCTTGCCGCCATGCTGCGAAATCAGGATGTTCGGCATTCATGCCGACGCCGATTTTCAACAGGCCGGCTACGCCGTGGCTGGCATATGGGCGGATTTCCGCGATGCTTTTTTCGGGCAGGTTGTGGCGGCGCAATACGGTGTTGAGCGCGCCGCCGAGGTCTAGGGCGGTGTCGGCGAGCGTGCCGTCGAGGTCGAACAATACGGCTTGTATCATGTGTTTTCCTTTGGTTTTTTGATGGGGTCGTCTGAAAAGGGTTTCAGACGACCTTTGGGTTTAGTGGTGGTGATGGTGTGCGCCGTCGGTCTCGTTTGAACACAAGACGCTGTCGGGATGCGGGTGGCGTTCGCTTTCGATTTGGATGGTGCAGTGTCCGATGTTTTTGTGGGACAGCTCGTGTTCGATGCGGTAGGCGATTTGTTCGGATTCGGCAACGGTCATGCTGCCGTCCACGACGATGTGACAGGATAAAACGTTGATATTGCTGGTAATTGTCCAGACGTGTAAGTCGTGGACGGATTTGACGCCTTCGGTGTTGCGGATGACGGCGAGCAGGTCGTCGGTGTGGATGTTTTCGGGCGCGCCTTCCATGAGGATGTGCAGCGTTTGTTTGAGCAGGCTCCAGCCGCTGCGTCCGACCAGCGCGGCAACGAACACGCTGGCGAGTGGATCCGCCCATTGCCAGCCGAACGCCATCATGAGTACGGCGGCGGCAATCGCGCCGACCGAGCCGAGAAGGTCGCTTAAAACGTGCAGATACGCGCCGCGCATGTTGACGTTGGCTTCGGTGTCGCTATTTTTCAGCATGTAAACCGCTACGCCGATGTTGACCAGCAGTCCGACGACGCTGATAACGAGCATTCCCAATGTGGCGATTTCGGGCGGATAAAGCAGGCGTTTGACGGCTTCGTAGAAAATCAGCACGGCGATGACCACCAGCGACAAGCCGTTGAACATGGCGGTGAGGATTTCGAAACGTTTGTAGCCGAAGGTCTTTTGCAGCGTGGTTTCTTTTTCGCCGAGTTTGAACGCCCACAATGCCACGCCCAAGGAAAATGCGTCGCTGAACATATGCCCCGCGTCGGAAAGCAGCGCGAGCGAGTGGGTCAGCCAGCCGCCGAACGCCTCCAGCAGCATAAAGGCGGCGATGATGATGAATGACACGCGCAATACTTTTTTGTTGGCGGTATGCGTGTGGGCGTGTGCGTGATGATGGTGTTCGTGATGGTGAGACATAACGTTCCTCAACAGAGGTCGTCTGAAAATCCGGATTCAGGGTTTTCAGACGACCTTTTTGCCTTGTTTCAAACCCTGCTCGAAATCTTCCAGCATATCCAATTCGAAGCGGCTGAAGCCCGCTTTTTCCCGCGCTTCGATGTTCACATAGCCGCGGAAGATAAACATATCGTAACGGGCAATCAGACTGCGGAACAGGGCGACAGGTTCCAAACCGCGTTCGCGGCAGAGGTGTTGATACCAATGGTTGCCGATGGCGACATGGCCCACTTCGTCGCGGTAAATGATGTCCAACACGCCGCAGGTTTCCGAATCGCCACGCTGTTCCACCTTCGCGCGTATCCCAGGCGTAACGTCCAGCCCGCGCGCTTCCAATACGCGCGGCACCAACGCCATGCGCAACAGCGGGTCGTAGGCGGTTTTATACGCCATGTCCCACAAATGGTTGTGCGCCTCGAAATCGCCGTAATCGAAGCCGAAAGTGCGCAGCCTTTCGCGCATCAGGCGGAAGTGGTACACCTCTTCCTTCGCCACCCGCACCCAGTCGCGCACAAACTGAAACGGCAGCGTGCGGAAACGGTATGCCGCGTCCAAAGCCAGATTGATAGCGTTGAACTCGATATGCGCAATCGCGTGCAGCATCGCCGCATAGCCTTCGGTCGTGTTCATCTTGCGCGGCGTCAGTTGCGACGGTGCGACCAAAACAGGCTTCGGCGGCCGTCCCGCGTGGCGGAAGTCCAGCGGCGCAGCGTTTGCTTCAGCCCCGTCCATGTTCTGAACGGCGGCAAACGCTTCGTCCGTCAGCCGTCCTTTTTCATCGGGGTCGTCTGAAAGCAGGGTAAGTTCCAGCAAAGCATAGATATCAGGTTTCATTCCAAGTCCGCCGTTTTTCGGAAAACAAATATTATAGCGTTTAAAAAAAACAATATAAGGAATATAATCTTTACAATTTGGCGTTGTGCGTCAAAAACCATTAAATACCACAGTTTGCGCAGTCGGCATATATTAAAGAATTGTGAAACCCGATTGTCTTTTCCGCAGGAAAAAATCCCGCAGCTTCAAAAAATTAGCCCTCGGGAAACACTGTTTGCAAAATGTAAACCGCCCATAAGCGGCTTGCATTGTTATTTTGTAACATCGATACTGGGCGCCACACCCCTTCCAACAAGGAAAAATAATGATGAAACAACACAACCTGTTCAAATTCCTCGCCGCTTGCTCCCTGACCGCAACCATCGGTTTCGCACAGGCAGGCGCAGTGGATGCACTCAAGAAATTCAACAACGACGCCGACGGTATCAGCGGCAGCTTCACCCAAACCGTCCAAGGCAAAAAGAAAACCCAAACCGCACACGGCACTTTCAAAATCCTGCGTCCGGGCCTCTTCAAATGGGAATACACCAAACCCTACAAACAAACCATCGTAGGCGACGGTCAAACCATTTGGCTCTACGACGTTGATTTGGCGCAAGTGACCAAGTCCGCCCAAGACCAAACCATCGGCGACAGCCCTGCCGCCATCCTTTCCAACAAAAACGCCCTTGACAGCAGCTACTCCCTCAAAGAAGACGGCTCGTCCAACGGCATCGACTACGTCTTGGCAACGCCCAAGAAAAACAACGCCGGCTACCAATACATCCGCATCGGCTTCAAAGGCGACAACCTCGCCGCCATGCAGTTGAAAGACAGCTTCGGCAACCAAACCTCCATCAGCTTCGGCGGCTTGAACACCAAGCCCAACCTCTCGCGCGGCGCATTCAAGTTCACCCCGCCCAAAGGCGTGGATGTGTTGAGCAACTGATGGTTTGATCATAAAAAGGTCGTCTGAAACCCAATTTTCGGTTTCAGACGACCTTTTTGTTTTTGGGCTGTTAGTGATGGTGCGTTGGGTGTCAGTTGCCCGCAGTCAACACGATTCAGCTTTTGAAGTGTAACTCGGATGACTGGTGGGCAATATTGGAGACTCTATAAGAAAGCGGATACCAAAAGGTCATCTGAAAACCTTTCAGACGACCCCGTTCGTTTATACTTCAGGCTTTTTCGCCAACATGGTAACAAACTTAAACTGTATCGGATTGCCCGCCGCGTCTTTCGCGTGCATGGCGCCGAGTTCTTCTTTGTATTCGGCAATTTCCCAGTCGCGGTAGTATTCGCGCAACTCGCCTTCTTTAAATTTAAACGGGAAAGGCATAGGGCAGGGGAAGTCTTCAGTGTCCATCGCCGAAACAATCAGGTTGTAGCCGCCGGGGTTGGTGTGCGCCTGCATATCGGCAATCACTTGCGGCACAAAGCGCGGATGCAGGAACATAAACACAACCGTCGCCACGATATAGTCGAAATGATCTTGAAGGTTGGCGGCATTCAAATCATATTCCACCGCCCGCACGTCCAGGTCTTCGATGCGCGCCAACTCGTTGACGTTTTGCACCGCCTGCGGATTGTTGTCCACGGCGGTTACGTCAAATCCTTTCAAACCTAAAAACAGCGCATTACGCCCCTGACCGCAGCCCATATCCAAAGCCTTGCCCGCAGGAACGATGTTTTCAGCCGCCACTACCGCCGAATGGGTCGCGCTCATGCCGTATTTCTTATTGAAATAATCCTTTGCCGCGCAATAAAGCGAGAGCTTGATTTCCGTGTCGTCCGTCAAAGGCTCGACCGTAAACTGCTGCTGCGGCGCGATCATGTGATCGCCGTCTTCGGCAGTCAGCTCGACAGAAGCATTATCAGCTTCCGTCAATTTCAGACGACCTTGCAATACGTTCAGGCAAACCCATTCCCCTTCGTCAAACGCATGACCCGCCCGCAGCGCGTCGGGAATCCCGTCTGCCTGCCAAGCCGGCATTTCTTGATAGCAAAAAAGCGCCATTTGTCCATCCATCGTCGGTTCCTTCCAATCTGTTTGCGATAAGGTGCATATTATATGCCTGTTTGGGGTAAAGCCGCTTGGCGGATTCAAACCTTGTGATAAGATGAATGCCTTTATTGTGCAAATTGCAAAACAAACCGATATATGGACGATACCGTTTACCTTTATACAGACGGAGCCTGCAAAGGCAATCCGGGTGCAGGGGGCTGGGGCGTATTGATGCGCTACCGAAATCATGAAAAAGAATTGTGCGGCGGCGAGGCCGAAACCACTAATAACCGAATGGAGCTGACTGCTGTCATAGAAGGGTTGAAGGCGCTCAAACGCCCGTGCCGCGTCGTGATTTGTACCGACTCGCAATACGTCAAAAACGGTATGGAAGGTTGGATACACGGCTGGAAGAAAAACGGCTGGAAAACCGCCGCCAAAAAACCGGTGAAAAACGACGATTTGTGGAAAGAACTCGATGCCTTGTCGCATAAACACAAATTACAGTGGACGTGGGTGAAAGGCCACGCGGGGCATTCCGAAAACGAAAAGGCGGACGCATTGGCGAACCAGGGAGCGGCACGGTTCCTTCAACCCTCGTCCTGAAAGGTCGTCTGAAAACGCCTGAAAAATGTTCAATCAACCGCAAACAGGATTACCCCAATGGCAATGACTTGGTCCCAACTGCTTTCCCCGCAACGCTTCCGCGCAAAAAACGGCGAAATTATCCCTACGGTTACGCCGTCCACACAAGAGGGTATCGATGCCCTGCGTACCGATTTCCACATTGATTACGATAGAGTCGTGTTTTCCGGCGCATTCAGGCGGTTGGGCAGGAAAACCCAAGTCCACCCGCTTGCCGAACATGACCTGACGCACAACCGGCTGACACACAGTGTCGAAGTCGCCAGCGTCGGACGCAGTTTGGGTAACCGTGTCGGCGTCATGTTGCAAACCGGCGGATTCCTGCCCGAAAACAATACTCCGGGCGATATTGGCGCTGTCGTCCAAGTCGCTTGTTTGGCGCATGATTTGGGTAACCCTCCGTTCGGGCATACGGGTGAGGACGCATTGCGCCATTGGTTTAGAAAGGAAAAAAATCTCCGCTTTCTGACATCGCTGAGCGAAGCCGAATTGAGCGACGTGCAAACTTACGAAGGCAATGCCCACAGCCTGCGCATTGTCGCCAATTTGGAAATGTATCCCGATGCGGGCGGAATGCGTTTGAGTGCGGCATCAATCGGCGCATTGATAAAATATCCGTGGACAAGCCAAGGTCCGCGCGGGCGTTCCAAATTCAATATTTATCAAACCGAGCTGCCGTTTATCCGCCGAGTTGCAGCAGAGTTGGGATTGCTCGAAGCAGGCTGCGACCAATGGGTGCGCCATCCGCTGTCGTACCTGATGGAGGCTTCAGATGACATCTGTTACGCATTGCTGGATTTGGAAGATGCGGTGGAGCTTGAGTTGCTGACCGATACCGAAGTCGAAAGCGTCTTGTCTGAGCTGACCTTCGAAGAAAGCACATGGCATGCCCAATCCAGCCGCCAACGTTGCGCCATGCTGCGCGGCATTGCCATAGGCAAAGCCATCGAAGATGCCGCGCAAACCTTCATGAAACACCAATCCGATTTATTAAGCGGCGGATTTAAAGGAAAAGACTTGATTTCCTTGTGCAGCCCGGAAGTCCAAAACACTTTGGAAAAAGCCAAAGAACTCGCACGCACGCGCATCTTTCGCCACCGTACCAAGCTGATGACCGAAATTGCCACTTTCCCGTGCTTAGGGTCGATACTCGATTTGTTTGTCCCTGCTGCCCATGCCTTGCTGGTTGAGCAGAAATTAGATGTCCGCCAATCTTTAATCTTGGATCTTCTGAAAAACCATAATCCCATACTTGAAACGGACAGCCTTTATCAGGCATATATGAAAATTTTAGATTTCGTCGGCGGTATGACAGACAATGCCGCCGCCAAAATGGCTCAGGACTTGTCTGGAACCGGGATTTTAAGGTGATTTAATTTCTTTAATTTTCAAAATGTTAATATTTTATCTGGAAAAATTGAATTTAAAGGCTGGACAATAGGGAAGGGTTTCTATAATATTCGGTCTTCTTGATTCACAGCGCAGAAGCGAAGTGATGAAAATGCACCCGTAGCTCAGTTGGATAGAGTATCTGGCTACGAACCAGAGGGTCGGGCGTTCGAATCGCTCCGGGTGCGCCAAAAAATTTATTTATCCGCGCCCATCGTCTAGCGGTTAGGACATCGCCCTTTCACGGCGGTAACCGGGGTTCGATTCCCCGTGGGCGTGCCAAATTCTTAATAAACCCTTACTAAAAAGTAAGGGTTTATTTTTTTATCTTTTAATGCTTTGCCCGCGATTTCAGCTTTATTGATGTGCTTTTTACCAAAGTTTTATCTGTCCGCTTTGTCGGGCATCGTTGCTAAATATGACGTGAATTGAAATATAATGGTAAGGGAGGTTTTCTATTGAAGTTGCCATGTATTTTTTGGTATCAACATTTCTTCACCCATATGATTGACTTTGCCATGCCAAATTCGGGGCATTAATACTCAATCATGTATCAAGCTCCTATCTTAAACTTTGCTGTCAAAATGCAAAGGTCGTCTGAAAACTCCGGATACGGGCTTTTCATACGGCCTTTCCCTTATTCTTCTTTGTTTACTGTCTCAAGGCAGGGCAATGAATTTAATCAGCACCTCTTTAAAAATAAAGCCGAACACGCCCAAGCCCAAGACTAAGAACAAAATCGCGATGCCGAATTTGCCCGCCTTGGATTCTTTGCCCAAGTTCCAGACGATAAAACCCAAGAAAATAACCAGTCCGGTCAGGCAGATTTTCATCGCCCAATCGGAAAATTCTGCTTCACTCATAATCGATTTCCTTATTTGATGTTGTGTGTATTTTAATGTTTTCAGACGACCTTTGAAACGCCAAAAGGTCGTCTGAAATGTAATGGTTCAGCAAATGCCGTCCGTCAGGCGTTTGCCTTAACGTGCCAATGCCTGTTTCAAATCGTCAATCAAATCATCGACGTATTCCAAACCGACGGACAGGCGCACCAGTCCGGGGCGGATGTTGGCGGCGAGTTTTTCTTCGGGCTGCATTCTGCCGTGCGTGGTTGTCCACGGGTGGGTAATGGTCGAGCGCACGTCGCCGAGGTTGGCGGTACGGGAGAAAAGCTCGACGCTGTCGACGACTTTCCACGCGGCGTCAGTGTCGGCAACTTCAAAGCCGACCACGATGCCGCCGCCGTTTTGCTGTTTGCGGATAAGCTCCGCCTGAGGATGATCGGGCAATCCGGTGTAGTAAACGGCTTGAACCTGCGGCTGCGCTTGCAGCCATTGGGCGATTTTCAGGGCGTTGTCGAACTGTTTCTCCAAACGCAGCGACAGGGTTTCTACGCCGCTCAACAACTGCCATGCGTTAAACGGCGACATCGCCAGCCCGCAAGAGTTGCAGTAAACGGCGACCTGCGTCATCAGTTCTTCCGAACCCGCCAACACGCCGCCCATCACGCGTCCGTGTCCGTCGATGGCTTTGGTTGCGGAGGAAACGGAAATATCCGCGCCGTGTTTCAAAGGCTGCGAGCCGGCGGGCGACAGCAGGCTGTTGTCCACCACCAAAAGCGCGCCGATGCTGTGCGCCAATTCTGCCAAGGCTTCCAAGTCGGCAACTTCGCCCAAAGGGTTGGAAGGCGTTTCCAAAAACAGCAGTTTGGTATTGGCTTTGACGGCGGCTTTCCATTCGTCCAAATCGGTCGGCGACACATGGCTCACTTCGATGCCGAATTTGGTGACGATGTTATTGATAAAGCCGACGGTTGTGCCGAACAGGCTGCGGCTGGAAACCACATGGTCGCCCGCCTGCAGGAAGGTGAAAAACGCCGCCTGAATCGCGGACATACCGGTCGAAGTGGCGACTGCGCGTTCTGCGCCTTCCAAAGCGGCGATGCGTTTTTCAAAAGCGGCGATGGTCGGGTTGGCGGTACGGGTATAAGTGAACCCTTTGACTTTTTTGGAAAACAAATCGGCGGCATGTTGGGCGCTGTCCCACATGAAGCTGCTGGTGAGGAACAATGCCTGATTGTGTTCGCGGTATTCGGTTTGCTCTTTGCCGCCGCGTATGGCGAGCGTCTGCGGGTGGAGTTTTTTACTCATTTGTTTTCCAATCTTGTTCAGCAGGTTTGTTTGATGTCTTAATAGTGGATTAACTTTAAACCGGTACGG
>NZ_KV812095.1:11523-29819 GCF_001813335.1 Neisseria sp. HMSC055H02
GCCTTGTCCTGATTTAGTTAATCCACTATAAATAAGAGAAGCCATAGGTTAACTTGTTAACATTTTGCGCTTATTTGTGCCGTCTTTCAAGTTTGGCGGCGAATGGCAAAAGGTCGTCTGAAAACGTTTTTCAGACGACCTTTTCTTGCGAACCGATTTATTCGGTTTGTTCTTTCAAAACGGCTTCAATCAATTCTTGCGCGCCGTCGTCCGCCAGCTTTTTGGCGACTGCGCGTCCGAGCGCATCGGCGTAGGCGGCGGGGGCTTGCGCGTCTGCCTGCAAGATTACCGAGCCGTCGGGGTGTCCGACCAGTCCGCGCAGAGTGAGCAGGCCGTTTTCTTCGGTGCAATACGCAGCAAGCGGCACTTGGCAGCTTCCGCCCAAAGCGCGGGCGAGGGCGCGTTCGGCGGTCACGCAGGCGTGTGTCGTGTCGTGGTTTAAGGGTTTCAAGACGTCGAGAAGGTCGGTGCGGTGTGCGGCGATTTCGATGCCCAACGCGCCTTGTCCTGCGGCGGGCAGGCTGTCGGCTTCGGAGAGAATCAGGCGGATGCGTTCGTCCAGTTCCAAACGCTGCAATCCGGCGGCGGCGAGGATGATGGCATCGTATTCGCCGTTGTCGAGTTTGGACAGGCGGGTTTGCACGTTGCCGCGCAGGGGCTTGATGACTAGGTGCGGATAGCGGGCGCGCAACTGGGCTTCGCGGCGCAGGCTGGATGTGCCGACGACGGCGCCTTTGGGCATTTCCTCCAAACGCGCGTATTGGTTGGATACGAACGCGTCAAACGGATTGGCGCGCTCGCCGATGGCGGCAAGGGCGAAGCCTTCGGGCAAATCCATCGGCACGTCTTTAATTGAATGCACGGCTAAATCGGCGCGACCGTCCTGCAAGGCTTGTTCCAACTCTTTGATAAACAGGCCTTTGCCGCCGATTTTCGACAGGGTTTTGTCCAAAATCTGGTCGCCGCGCGTGGTCATGCCCAAGATTTCGACTTCGCAGTCGGGATACAGGGTTTTCAGACGACCTTGGATATGTTTTGCCTGCCACATGGCAAGCAGGCTTTCGCGGCTGGCAATAACGAGTTTTTTCGGGTTCATTTGCAGTTTCTGATTTTCTAATTCATGAGGCGGGAAGTTCGACAGTCTAACACAAACTTTCTACGCTAACCGCCTGACTGTACTTGCCCAAGGGGCCGAATCCGTTGCCTTGGTTTTGTTCTTTGGTCAGCACTTTTCCCTGAATGCAGACATTGTTCAGGGTAACGTTATATGAGCTGGAACTCAGGCGGTTTTTTTCTACTTGATCCATCAGGATGTCGCCGCCGTTGATGAAATAGGTTTTCCCGTCGGCGGTAAATTCCGCCTGTTCGAGCGAATAATGGACTGTCCCTGTCATTTTGACCGTATCGCCGCTGTTTTTTTCTGCCGTCGTTTCTGTCGGTTTGGCAGCCGACGTTTCGATTTTGTTTTGCGGGGAGCAGGCTGTCAGGGCAATCAGTATGGGGAAAAGAAATTTGTTCATTTGCAATTACCGTGGTTGATAAGGGTATTCCGCTGCGAAGCTGTCGGAGAAGCCGTTAAACTATATCTGTTGCAACGAAATAAACTATAATGTGTACCGGCATTGAAATGCCGATTTCAACAGACCGCAAGAAACGGATACAAGGTCTGTCGGCATGATGGTAGTCCATACTGCCGTAAAATAAAACTTATTCTCTAAAAACATTTTAAACCCAACAGCCTTACAGCATGAAACGCGCCAAAAAATATCCCTTCTTATCGTTGCAGCGGCAACGTTTCTGCCTGAATTTTGAAAACGCCTCAACCGTCGCCGACCTTCCGAGCGAACGCGATTTCTACCGCTGGGCATGGGCGGCGTTGAAAAGCGAATACCGCCGCGCCGACATCAGCCTGATTCTTCTGGACGAAGAAGAAGCCCGCGCCTACAACCGCGATTACCGCGGCAAAGACTACGCCACCAATGTGTTGAGTTTTGCCTTGAACGAAGGCGAAATTCTGCCCGATCAAGTTTCAGACGACCTCTGCGGCGATTTGATCATCTGCCCGCAAGTCGTCTTAAAAGAAGCAGCCGAGCAGGGCAAAACCGCCGAGCAGCACTTTGCCCACCTGACCATGCACGGCACATTGCACCTGATGGGCTACGATCACATCGAAGAGACCGAGGCCGAAGAAATGGAGGCACTCGAAATCCGCCTGATGCAGGCGGCAGGTTATCCCAACCCCTACCAAGAGGACGAATACTGAAATGGACGACACCCGGTCGAAACCGACATTTTTTGAACGTTTGATTTCCCGAATTGCCGGCGAGCCTGATTCCGCCGAAGACGTACTCAGCCTGCTGCGGCAGGCGCACGAGCAGGAAGTGTTTGACGCGGATACACTTTTGCGGCTGGAAAAAGTCCTCGACTTTTCCGACTTGGAAGTGCGCGATGCCATGATTACCCGCAGCCACATGAACGTTTTGAAAGAAAACGACAGCATCGAGCGCATCACCGCCTACGTCATCGAAACCGCCCATTCCCGCTTCCCCGTCATCGGCGAAGACAAAGACGAAGTCCTCGGCATCCTGCACGCCAAAGACCTGCTCAAATTCATGTTCAATCCCGAGCAGTTCAACCTCAAATCCATCCTTCGTCCTGCCGTTTTCGTACCCGAAGGCAAATCGCTGAATGCGCTTTTGAAAGAATTTCGCGAGCAGCGCAACCACATGGCAATCGTCATCGACGAATACGGCGGCACATCGGGTTTGGTAACTTTTGAAGACATCATCGAGCAAATCGTCGGCGACATCGAAGACGAATTTGATGAAGACGAAAGCGCGGACAACATCCACGCCGTTTCCACCGAACGCTGGCGTATCAATGCCGTAACCGAAATCGAAGACATCAATGCCTTTTTCGGTACGGATTACAGCAGCGAAGAAGCCGACAGCATCGGCGGGCTGGTCATTCAGGAATTGGGGCACCTGCCCGTGCGCGGCGAAAAAGTCGTGATCGGCGGTTTGCAGTTCACCGTCGCCCGCGCCGACAACCGCCGGTTACATACGCTGATGGCGACTAAGGTCAAATAACGGGATTCGTCCGATAAACAATCCGATAATCAAAGACAAAGGTCGTCTGAAAACCTTATGTAGAGGTTTTCAGACGACCTTTGTCGCAGGGGAGGCAACCTTATTTCTGGTTTTTCTCGATAATTTCTTTTAGATGCGGCATGGGGCTGTATCCGCTTTGGCTGCGGCCGTTCGGGAAGACGAGGGTAGGCGTGCCGTTGAAGCCGAATTGTTCGCCCAGAGAAGTGGTCTCGGCAACGGGGTTGTCGCAATTGGTTTTGCCGCTCGGGAATTTGCCTTTGCGCATCCAGTCGGTCCATGCTTGGGTTGGGTTGGGCTGACACCACAGGATTTCGGCTTTGCGCGCGGCATCGGGGTGCAGGCTTGGAATCGGCATCATGAAGGTGTAAATCGTGATGTCGGTCATTTTTTCAAACTCGTGTTCCAAGCGTTTGCAGTACGGACAGTCGGGGTCGGAGAAGACGGCGACTTTCAGCTTGCCGTTGCCGCGTACTTCTTTGATGGCTTTATCCAAAGGCAGGGAGGCGAAGTCGATTTTGTTCAAATCGGCGGCGCGCTCTTCGGTCAGGCTTTTGCGCGTGTTGACGTCGATGAGGTCGCCGACAAACATATAGTCGCCTTTGGCATCGGTATAAATGATTTGTTTGCCGCTGACAACGACTTCATAAATGCCTTGAATGGGGGTTTCGCTGACGCTGATGACTTTCAGGCCTTGGGATTCGTAAATTTTTTCGAGGCGGGCTTTCAAGGCTTCGCCGACTTTGCCTTGCACGGGGGTGGCGGGCTTGGCGGCTGAAGAGGGCGCAGCATTTGCCTGTGAAACGGGCGTTTGCCCGCACGCGGTCAGAGAGATCAGAGCGATGGGGGCTAAGATTTTGATTAATTTGGTTTTCATTTTTAAGTATAAGCGTGTGTCAAGAAAACCGCATTGTATCAAACCTCTGTCATGCCTGCATTGTATTGAGGCTCAATTTATCGTCTGAAAATAGCTTTCGGCTGTTAAAATACGCAAAAAACGATTTGCCTGCCTGTATGATCTACCACCGTATCGCCGTAAACGTGCCGCTTTCAGACGGCCTTTTGACTTATTCCCATTCCGAGCCGCTGCCGCAGGGAACGCGGGTGCTTGTGCCTTTCCGCAACAAGACCGTGGTCGGGATTGTGTGGGAAACGGATATTGCGCCGGATATGGATGCGGTGCGGATTTTGAGTATTCAGACGACCTTTTCGGACGAACCGCCGCTGCCCGAAAGCTGGCGTGATTTGCTCTCGTTTACGTCGCGTTATTACCACTATCCGACGGGGCAGGCGGTGTTTGCCGCGCTGCCGCAGGGTTTGAAGGAAACGCGCGCGGTGGAAATGCCGCAGCCGCCGTTGTTTTACGCGCTGAACGAAGCGGGCAGGGCGCAAACGCCGCCGCCGGCGCGGTTCAACAAAAAAGCGGCTCTGTGGGACGCGCTGCTGTCGGGCGGGATGACGATGGCGGCGTTGAAGCAGGTAAACGCGCAGGCGGCGAAATTAATCGAGGATTGGGCGGAGCAGGGCTGGATTGAAACGACGGAAGCGGCAAAGCCTGTATTGAGGTCGTCTGAATTTCAGCTCAACACCGACCAGCAGCAGGCTTCCGATGAAATTCAGACGACCTTCGGCAGCTTCCAGCCGTTTCTGCTGTACGGCATCACCGGCAGCGGTAAGACCGAGGTGTATTTCGATGCGATGGCGAAAGTGTTGGCGCAGGGGCGGCAGGTGTTGTTTTTGTTGCCCGAAATCAACCTCACGCCGCAGCTTTTGAAACGGGTGGAAAACCGTTTTGCCGACGTACCGACTGCCGTGTTGCACAGCCAGATGGCGGCAGGCAAGCGCACGCAGGATTATCTGCGCGCGATGTTGGGACAGGCGAAGTTGGTCATCGGCACGCGGCTGGCGGTGTTCACACCGATGGATGATGTCGGGCTGATTGTGGTCGATGAGGAACACGACGGCTCGTTCAAACAAGACAACGAATTGCGCTACCACGCCCGCGATTTGGCAGTGTGGCGGGCGAAGCAGAGCGGCTGCCCCGTCGTATTGGGCAGCGCCACGCCCAGCTTGGAGAGTTGGCACAAGGCGCAAAGCGGCGCGTACCGCCTGCTGCAACTGACCGAGCGCGCCCATACCGCCGCGCAACTGCCGCAAGTGGAAATACTTAATGTAGGCCGTCTGAAACTCGACAACGGCTTCTCGCCGCAAGCCTTGCAGCTTTTGAAACAGAATTTTGAGGCGGGCGGCATGTCGCTGGTGTACCTCAACCGGCGCGGTTTTGCGCCCGCGCTGTTTTGCGGCGACTGCGGCCATACTTTCGGCTGTCCGAACTGCTCCGCCAAAATGGTGCTGCACCAACGCGCCCGCCAACTGCGCTGCCACCACTGCGACCACCGCGAACCCATCCCGTTCAAATGCCCCGACTGCGGCAACCAAGACCTGACCGCCGTCGGCCACGGCACGCAGCGCGTCGAAGAAACCCTGCGCGCCTTCCTGCCCAAGGCCGCCGTCGTCCGCGTCGACAGGGATAGCACCGCGCACAAAAACGACTGGGCGGATTTGTACCGCCGCATCGCCGACAACGAAATCGACATTCTGGTCGGCACGCAGATGCTCGCCAAAGGCCATGATTTCGCGCGGCTCAACCTCGTTATTGTGTTGAATGCCGACGGCAGCCTGTACAGTGCGGATTTCCGCGCACCGGAAAGGCTGTTCGCCGAGCTGATGCAAGTGTCCGGCAGGGCGGGGCGCGCCGACAAACCCGGCAAGGTGTTGATACAGACCCAACTGCCCGAACATTCCGTCTTCGCCGCCGTCAAAGCGCAGGATTATGCCGTGTTTGCCGAAAACGAATTGAACGAGCGGCAAATGTTCGCCATGCCGCCCTTCGGTTTTCAGACCGCCATCCGCGCCGACGCGCCGCGCGTTGCCGATGCGATGGAATTTCTCAACGCCGCCAAAGAAACCCTCGCCCCGCTTTTGCCTGAAAGCGTCTCCCAGTTCGGCGCAGCCCCCATGCTGATGGTGCGCCTCGCCGAACGCGAACGCGCGCAAATCTTCCTCGAATCGACATCCCGACAGGATTTGCACCGCGCCGTGAGTTTGTGGGTGCAGGTGTTGCAGCAAAACCGCGACGGCAAAATCAGATGGTCGGTGGATGTGGACGCGCAGGAAGCGTAAGCGGAATAGGGAAGGGGTCGTCTGAAAAAGCGGAAGAGGCATTTTCAGACGACCTTTTGCGATATAATCGGGCAAACGATAAAGACACACACAAATCCTACCCATATCCCCATGAACAAACAGATCCGCCAAGAAATTTTCGAGCGTTTCCGCGCTGCCAATCCCCATCCGACTACCGAGCTTCATTTCAATTCACCCTTCGAGCTTTTGATTGCCGTTTTGCTGTCGGCGCAGGCGACCGACGTGGGCGTGAACAAGGCGACGGCAAAGCTGTTTCCGGTTGCCAATACGCCGCAGGCGATGTTGGATCTGGGGTTGGACGGCGTGATGGAATACACGAAAACCATCGGGCTTTACAAAACCAAGTCCAAACACATCATGCAGACTTGCCGCATCCTGCTGGAAAAATACAACGGCGAAGTGCCGGAAGACCGCGAGGCTTTGGAATCGTTGCCGGGCGTAGGGCGCAAGACGGCAAACGTGGTGTTGAACACGGCGTTCGGCCATCCCGTCATGGCGGTCGATACGCATATCTTCAGAGTGTCCAACCGAACCAAAATCGCGCCGGGTAAGGATGTGCGCGAGGTGGAAGACAAGCTGATGCGCTTTGTGCCGAAAGAGTTTTTAATGGATGCGCATCATTGGCTGATTCTGCACGGACGCTACACCTGCAAGGCGCAGAAGCCGCAATGCGGGAAATGTATGATTAATGATTTATGCGAGTATGGCGCGAAGTTGATGTAAACGTTGATAAATTGTAAACAATCAACAAAACAACCTTTCCATTAGGTTAAAATTTCTGACGGCATTTTTTTATTTAAAATGAAATGCTTGAAAAAATACGGGCAAAAGGTAAAATTCGACCTTGTCGGGTTGGAAAACGATAAAAGTTTCAGACGACCCCGGTTTTTTAAGATGCAAGAACACAATCCGTTATTCGGAAAAGGAAACGCGGTGCGCGAAAAAATGAACAAATACAATTACTTTGCTTTGGTAACAGCTTCTGCGCTGGCTTTGGGCGGCTGCGACAAAATCAACAGCTTCTTCGGCGGCGACAGTAAAAGCGAAGAATTCGTACAGAGAGTCGAACCCTCCAAAAATGACGGCAGCGTCGGTATGCTGCTGCCCGATTTCGCACAATTGGTGCAAAACGAAGGTCAGGCGGTGGTCAATATCCAAGCGTCCCCCGCCGGACGTGCCGCAGGCAGCGGGCAGTCTGAAGAGCAGGGCATGGACTTGAGCCAGTTTCCGGACAACGACCCGTTTTACGAGTTTTTCAAACGCCTGGTTCCGAATATGCCCGATATGCCGGAAGACGAATCTGCCGATGATGATTTGAATTTCGGCTCCGGCTTCATCATCAGCAAAGACGGCTATATCCTGACCAATGCCCACGTTGTTGCAGGAATGGGCAATATCAAAGTCCTGCTCAACGACAAACGCGAATACACCGCCAAGCTGATCGGTTCGGATACGCAGTCTGATGTCGCGCTGTTGAAAATTGACGCGTCGGAAGAGTTGCCCGTCGTCAAAATCGGCAATCCGAAAGATTTGAAACCGGGCGAATGGGTTGCCGCCATCGGTGCGCCGTTCGGCTTTGACAACAGCGTCACTTCGGGCATCGTGTCCGCCAAAGGTCGCAGCCTGCCGAACGAAAGCTATACGCCTTTCATTCAAACCGACGTCGCCATCAATCCGGGCAACTCGGGCGGTCCGCTGTTTAACCTGAAAGGTCAGGTAGTCGGCATCAACTCCCAAATTTACAGCCGCAGTGGCGGATTTATGGGCATTTCGTTCGCGATTCCGATTGATGTGGCGATGAACGTTGCCGAGCAGTTGAAAACCAGCGGTAAGGTTCAGCGCGGTCAGTTGGGCGTGATTATTCAGGAAGTATCTTACGATTTGGCGAAATCGTTCGGCTTGGACAAAGCCAGCGGCGCGTTGATTGCCAAAGTGATGCCGAATAGCCCCGCTATGCAGGCAGGATTGCAAGTGGGCGACATCGTCCGCAGCGTCAACGGCGAAGAAGTGCGCGTGTCTAGCGATTTGCCGGTCATGGTCGGCTCGATATTGCCGGGCAAAGAAGTTACGCTGGAAGTGTGGCGCAAAGGCGAGAAAATCAATGTGAAAGTCAAACTCGGCAGCATGGCGGAGCAGAACGAAACTTCTTCGCGCGCTACCGAGCAGCCGCAGCAGGTAAATCCGGCGGACGGCTTTACCGTCGACAATACGGGACTGACCCTGCGCGTCGATGAAGGCGCAGGCAAAAGCCGCCTGATTGTTTCCCGCGTCAGCGGCGTGGCGGAACGTGCCGGACTCAAGCGCGGCGACGAAATCCTTGCCGTCAGTCAAATCAGCGTCAACGACGAATCAAGCTTCCGCAGCGCGTTGGCAGGTGCGGGCAAAAATGTGCCACTGCTGGTTCAGCGCGACGGCAATACACTTTTCCTCGCCTTAACCCTGCAATAAGACGCAACGCAAACGCCATTCAGTGATAGAATACCCGCCATCCTTAGGTAGCGGGTATTTTGCAATTTTGACAACGGATTGATTTGTTTAAGTTTTGATTGTTTACTCTTTTGGGGCTTTGTTAACAATTATATTCAAAGGTCGTCTGAAAACGTTCCGCTCCGATTGACTTCCTATTATAAAAAATATTATGCAACTGATTGATTATTCGAATTCGTTTTTAGCCGTCGTGCCGCCGTTTTTGGCGTTGGCACTTGCCGTCATTACCCGCCGCGTATTGCTGTCTTTGGGCATCGGTATTTTGGTTGGCGTTGCCTTTTTGGTAGGTGGCAGCCCGATTGACGGACTGATACACCTGAAAGACATGGTGGTCGGGCTGACCTGGGCAGACGGCGATTGGTCTTTGGGAAAACCTAAGATTCTGATTTTCTTATTGTTGCTCGGTATTTTTACTTCGCTGCTGACTTTCTCAGGCAGCAATCAGGCATTTGCCAACTGGGCGAAGCAACACATCAAAGGACGGCGCGGCGCAAAAATGCTGACTGCCTGTCTTGTGTTTGTTACCTTCATTGACGACTATTTCCACAGTCTCGCCGTCGGTGCAATTGCCCGCCCCGTTACCGACAAATTCAAAGTTTCCCGCGCCAAACTCGCGTATATCCTTGATTCTACCGCCGCGCCCATGTGTGTACTGATGCCGGTTTCAAGCTGGGGTGCTTCGATTATCGCCACGCTGGCGGGTTTGCTCGTGACCCACCACATCACCGGCTACACGCCGATGGGTACGTTCGTCGCCATGAGCCTGATGAACTATTACGCCTTGTTTGCCCTGCTGATGGTGTTCATCGTCGCATGGTTCTCTTTCGACATCGGCTCGATGGCGCGTTTTGAGAAAGCGGCGTTGCAGGAAGTTCACGACGAAACCGCCGTTTCAGACGACCCCAAAGGCAGGGTTTACGCGCTGATTATTCCTGTTTTGGTGTTAATCGTATCGACCGTTTCCGCCATGATTTACACAGGCGCGCAGGCAAGCGAAACTTTTACCATTTTGGGCGCGTTTGAAAATACCGATGTGAACACTTCGCTGGTGTTCGGCGGCACTTGTGGCGTACTGACCGTCATCCTCTGCACGCTCGGCACCATCAAAGCCTCCGACTATCCCAAAGCCATCATTCAGGGCATGGCTTCGATGTTCGGCGCGATTACCATCCTGATTCTTGCCTGGCTCATCAGCACCGTCGTCAGCGAAATGCACACCGGCGACTACCTCTCCACGCTGGTTGCAGACAACATCCATCCCGGCTTCCTGCCCGTCATCCTCTTCCTGCTTGCCAGCGTGATGGCGTTCGCCACAGGCACAAGCTGGGGCACGTTCGGCATTATGCTGCCGATTGCCGCAGCGATGGCGGTTAAAGTCGATGCATCGTTGGTTATCCCGTGTATGTCCGCCGTGATGGCTGGCGCGGTGTGCGGCGACCACTGTTCGCCCATCTCAGATACCACTATCCTGTCTTCCACCGGCGCGCATTGCAACCACATCGACCACGTTACATCGCAACTGCCTTACGCCCTGACCGTCGCAGGCGCGGCAGCGGCAGGCTACCTCGTGTTGGGTATGACGCAATCGGCTTGGCTGGGCTTTTTTGCCACCGGCGTTGTCATGACCGCCCTCATCTTCATACTGAAAGACAAAAAAGCTAAAACTGTCTGAATACGCATAAAAAGAACTCGCCAATTTCATTATTAAAATTGGCGAGTTTGTCAGTTGATTTTATGATTTAATCCACAAAACCGATGCCACCGTTTTGTTTCATTGCTTTATTTAATCTGTTCAGATTGGCTTGCCCTGCTATGGGAATACTTTTAATATATTTGTCATAAATAGGATCAAATACAAATTTTCCTAAAGCCCATCCTGTAAGAGCATCTCTTGCAGAAAATCCTCTCCATCCTCCAGATACTTTCTCCAAATCATGATTGTTCAAAGGTTTCATAATAGAAACTCCTATATGAGTTGACAAAGTTTTTTTGTGTAATATAGAAGTACTTACACGAATTCATGCTATCATAAATTAAAATAAATGAGAAATATTTTCGTTAATTTGCAATTTGCAAAAAATGGTAAGATTTAACAAAGTAAGGAAATATACCTTAAAGTCAGTTGGATGCTGCCTAGGAAAAGGAAAATTATAATGAAAATATTCATTTTGATAATAATCGGTTTGTATTATATTGTATTCACAAGAGTTATTTATAATTTTATCGGTTGGAATATAAATAAGGATTTATTGTTTTTAGTTACTGTATTTATTGCTATGGGAATTTATAAATTATTTCTCAAGTCAAATAAATAGCAAAAGACGAATTTGAATATTTAAGGTTTCAGAAATATGTCCCTCGTTTTCCTCCCGCGCGGCCCCGTTATGGCAGACGTCGCCGCCTACTGTCTGACCGAAGAAGAAAAACAACGCCTGCTCGACCCGTCTATCGGCGGCGTCATCCTGTTCCGCCGCAACTTCGAAAACGTCGGGCAGCTCAAAGCCCTGGTTCAAGAAATCAAAGCACTGCGCACGCCCGAACTCATCATCGCCGTCGATCACGAAGGCGGCAGGGTACAACGCTTTATCGAAGGCTTCACACGCCTGCCCGCCATGAACACTTTAGGGCAGATTTGGGATACCGAAGGCGAAGCCGCCGCCAAAGAAAAAGCCGAGCAGGTCGGCTGGGTATTGGCGACGGAGCTGACCGCCTGCGGCATAGACCTCTCCTTCACGCCCGTCCTCGACCTTGATTGGGGAACATGCCCCGTCATCGGCAACCGCAGCTTCCACCGCAACGCTGACACTGTGACCCAACTTGCCCTTGCCCTGCAAAAAGGTCTGAACCGAGGCGGCATGAAATCCTGCGGCAAACATTTCCCCGGACACGGATTCGTCGAAGGCGACAGCCATTTGGTGCAACCCGAAGACATGCGCAGCCTTGCCGAACTCGAAGCCGCCGACATGATTCCGTTCCGCGCCCTAAGCGGCGCAGGCATGGCGGCGGTCATGCCCGCCCACGTCGTTTATCCGCAAATTGACGGTAAGCCCGCCGGTTTCTCTGAAAAATGGCTCAAACAAATCCTGCGCCAAGACATCGGATTTAAAGGCGTTATCTTTTCAGACGACCTCACGATGGAAGGCGCAGGCGCAGCGAGCGGCATCAAAGAACGCGCAAACGCTTCTTTCACAGCAGGCTGCGACATCGTCCTCGTCTGCAACCGTCCCGACCTCGTGGACGAACTGCGCGAAGGCTTCCAAATTCCCAACAATCCCGATTTGGCAAACCGCTGGCAATACATGGCGAATACATTGGGCAAAGAAGCCGCCCAAGCCGTGATGCAAACGCCTGATTTCCAAGCCGCCCAAGCCATGACCGCGCAACTTGCCACGCCTCAAGACACCGCCGGCGGCGTGAAAGTCGGCGAAGCGTTTTAAAGGCGTTTGATTTAGAAAACATGAAAGAAGGTCGTCTGAAAAGCTGAATTGGGCTTTTTCAGACGACCTTTTGTCCGTTTAAAGAATGTGGTAGGTTTGAAATCACATTAAGGTGCACTTTGTATCGCGTGCCTGCCTTTGAATCCTCTATAAAGTAGTTCCGAACACTAAAAAAGGTCGTCTGAAAACCCCGATTTAAGGTTTTCAGACGACCTTTTTATTTCACAATGAGGGCTTGATTATCCTTCTTCGGGCAGCTTGGTAATCTGTACCCGCTCGATGCGTTGGCCGTCTTTTTCAACAACTTGGAAACGCCAGCCGTGGAAGTCGGCAAAGTCGCCGACATCGGGAATGCTTTGCAGCTCTTCCATAATCAGTCCGGCGACAGTGTGGAAGTCGGCATCTTCTTCCTGCGGCGGGAGGTTCAGTTGCGGCGCGAGTTCGACGTATTCGAGCGAACCGTCCACGGTCAGGCTTTCATCGGCGTTTTCTTGAACGGCGGGTTCTTCTTGGCGTTCAAACTCTTCGGGGAATTCGCCGGCAATGGTTTCCAGCAAGTCTTTCATGGTAACCATGCCCAAAACCGCGCCGAATTCATCGACTACCAAAGCATAATCCGCGCTGCTTTGGCGGAACAATTCAATCGCACCCAACGCGGTCGTACTGTCCGGCAGGACAAGCGGTTGGCGCAGGACGGCTTGGATATTGAGTTCGCCGGTTTCGAGCAGTTGGGCGAGCAGGTCTTTTTTGTTGATGTAGCCCAACGGTTCGTCCACGCCGGCTTTACCGACGACGAGCAGGCGGCTGTACGGGGTGTTTTGCAGTTGGGCGTGTTGCTCTTCGCGGCTTTGGGAGATGTCCAAACGCTCAATGTCGCGGCGGGGAATCATCACGCCGAGGATGGGACGTTCGGCAAGCGTGAGGACGCTGCGTATCATGGATTTTTCGTTTTCTTCGAAATGCCCGTCGTCCTCTGCTTCGTCGCCCGCTTTGGCAAGCACGCTTTCGCGTATGCCCATCATGCCCAAGACGTTCTCGGCGGTTCGTTTGCGCCACGAGCTGCTGATGTAGTCGTTTTTGCGGCTGTTGCGCTGCGAAATTTGGTTGAACGCTTCAATCAGTATGGAGAAGCCGATAGCGGCGTAGAGGTAGCCTTTCGGGATGTGGAAATGGAAGGCTTCGGCAATGAGGCTGAAACCGATCATCAACAGGAAACCCAAACAGAGCATGACGACGGTAGGATGTCTGTCCACAAACTCGGTCAGGGGTTTGCTGGCGGAAATCATGACGGTCATGGCAACGGCAACGGCCCCCATGGCGACGACGATGTGATCGACCATCGCAACCGCCGTAATGACGGAATCGATGGAAAATACCGCGTCAAGAATCAGGATTTGGGCAACCACGCTCCAAAATCGCGCGTGTTTTTTCTGACTGTCGGCAACGGCAAATTGGTTATGCCCTTCGAGGCGTTCGTGCAGCTCGGTGGTGGCTTTGTAGAGCAGGAAGATACCGCCCGCGAGCATAATCATGTCTTTGCCGGAAACGTCCAACCCGCTGATGTGGAACAGCGGGCGCGTCAGGGTCATGATGTGTGCCATGAAGCCGAGCATGATGATGCGGATAACGACCGCAAGCCCCAAACCGGTAATACGCGCGCGGTCGCGTTGGGCGGGTTTGACTTTGTTTGCCAAAATAGCGACGAAAACGAGGTTGTCTATCCCCAAGACAACTTCGAGCACCAGAAGCGTGGCAAAGCCTATCCAAGTATGCGGCTCTGCCAACCAACTGAAATCCATGATTTTTGTATTCCTTTGTGTTCAAACGCGAAAAGGCAGCCTGAAACGCTCAAGCTGCCTGATTCATATCGATACGCACGAAAAACGGCGGGCGGTCATGCTGCTCTGCTCTGGGTCTTTCATGTGTGCGTATGTCTCAAGTAAAAATAATGTAAATAGTTTAACAGTTTGGAAGACGGATGGCAAAAGGTCGTCTGAAAGATAAGTCTTATTTTCAGACGACCTTTTGTTCAAGCTAAACCTGATTCAGATTCAGCCTCTGTTTTTCAACCGTCCATGCAACTCCTGCACGCTGTACACGCCCAGGTGGTCGCGGCTTTTTGCGCCTTCGCTCATGGCCTCGCCGCCGGCGACGGTGGTGTATTGCGGCACGCGTTGGGTGAGGGAGGTGCGGCGGATGCTGTGGCTGTCGGCGATGGATTGTGCCGAGCTGCTGACGGTGTTGACCACCAGCGCGATTTCGCCGTTTTTAATCGCGTCCACGATGTGCGGGCGGCCTTCCTGTACTTTGTTCACCGCTTGCACGATGATGCCGTGCTCTTTCAGGTATTCGGCGGTGCCGCGTGTGGCGCAGACGCCGTAGCCTAAGGCTTGGAAGTTTTGCGCGGTTTTGACGATGAGCGGTTTGTCTTCGTCGCGCACGGCGAGGAAGATTTTGCCGGTCGGGTTCAGGCGTTCGCCTGCGCCGAGTTGGGCTTTGTAGTAGGCTTCGCCGAAGCTTGCGCCCACGCCCATCACTTCGCCGGTGGAGCGCATTTCCGGGCCGAGAATGGTGTCCACGCCAGGGAATTTGATGAAGGGGAATACGGCTTCTTTAACGGCATAGAAATCGGGAACGACTTCTTTTTCCACGCCTTGCTCTTGCAGGGAAATGCCTGCCATACAGCGCGCGCCGACTTTGGCGAGCGGCACGCTGGTGGCTTTGGAGACGAAGGGGACGGTACGGCTGGCGCGCGGGTTCACTTCCAGCACGAACACCACGCCGTCCTGCACGGCAAACTGTACGTTCATCAGACCGACCACGCCCAGCGCGTAGGCCATGGCTTTGGTTTGGCGGCGGATTTCGTCTTGGATTTCTTCGCTGAGCGAGTAGGGCGGCAGCGAGCAGCCGGAGTCGCCGGAGTGGATGCCTGCCTGTTCGACGTGCTGCATGATGCCGCCGATGACGACGTCTTTGCCGTCTGAAACGCAGTCCACATCGACTTCAATCGCGTTGTTCAGGAAGAAGTCGAGCAACACGGGGCTGTCTTCGGATACCTGTACGGCTTCGCGCATGTATTTTTGCAACTCTTCGGCGGAGTGGACGACCTGCATGGCGCGGCCGCCGAGGACGTAAGACGGACGCACGACCAGCGGATAGCCGATTTCTTCGGCTTTGACGAGCGCTTCTTCTTCGTTGTGGGCGATGCGGTTGGGCGGCTGGCGCAGGCCTAAGTCGTTCAACACTTTTTGGAAGCGTTCGCGGTCTTCGGCGGCGTCGATGCTGTCGGCGGATGTGCCGATGATGTTCACGCCGTTTTCAACCAGCGCGTTGGCGAGTTTCAGCGGGGTTTGGCCGCCGTAATGCACAATCACGCCCCACGGGTTTTCGGTGCGGACGATTTCCAACACGTCTTCCAGCGTCAGCGGCTCGAAATACAGGCGGTCGCTGGTGTCGAAGTCGGTGGATACGGTTTCGGGGTTGCAGTTGACCATAATCGTTTCAAAGCCTGATTCGCGCAGGGCGAGCGCGGCGTGAACGCAGCAGTAGTCAAACTCGATGCCCTGACCGATGCGGTTCGGGCCGCCGCCGAGAATCATCACTTTTTTACGGTCGGAAGGACGCGCTTCGCATTCTTCTTCGTAAGTGGAATAGAGGTAGGCGGTTTCGGTGGCGAACTCGGCGGCGCAGGTATCGACGCGTTTGTACACAGGATGCAGGTTCAGCGCGTAGCGGTGTTCGCGCACTTCTTTTTCTTTTACGCCCAAAAGCTGCGCGATGCGTTTGTCGGAGAAGCCTTTGCGTTTCAGACGACGTAAGGCGGCGAAATCCAAATCTTGCAGGCAGCCTGCACTGACCTGCTGCTCTTCTTTCACCAAGTCTTCGATTTGCGCCAAGAACCAAGGGTCGATGGCGCAGATTTCGTGGATTTCTTCCAGCGTGAAGCCTGCGCGGAACGCGTCTGCCACAAACAGCATGCGCTCGGGGCCTGGGTTCGCCAGTTCGCGGCGAATTTCCGCTTTGTCGGAGCTTCTCGGATTGAAGCCGCACAAGCCGGTTTCCAAACCGCGCAAGGCTTTTTGGAAGCTTTCCTGAATGGTGCGGCCCATCGCCATCACTTCGCCCACCGATTTCATCTGCGTGGTCAGGCGGTCGTCTGCGGCGGGGAATTTTTCAAACGCAAAACGCGGGATTTTGGTGACGACATAGTCGATGGAAGGCTCGAACGACGCAGGCGTACGGCCGCCGGTGATGTCGTTGCGCAACTCGTCCAGCGTAAAGCCGACAGCCAGTTTCGCCGCCACCTTCGCAATCGGGAAGCCCGTCGCTTTTGAAGCCAACGCGGACGAACGGCTCACGCGCGGGTTCATCTCAATCACAATCATCTCGCCGTTTTCAGGGTTCACCGCAAACTGCACGTTCGAGCCGCCCGTGTCCACGCCGATTTCGCGCAATACCGCCAAGCTTGCGTTGCGCATGATTTGGTATTCCTTGTCCGTCAGCGTTTGCGCCGGCGCAACCGTAATCGAGTCGCCCGTATGCACGCCCATCGGGTCAAAGTTTTCAATCGAGCAAATAATGATGCAGTTGTCCGCCTTATCGCGCACCACCTCCATCTCGTACTCTTTCCAGCCGAGCACGGACTGCTCAATCAGCAACTCATGCGTGGGCGACGCATCGAAACCGCGTTCGCAAATCGCCAAAAACTCGTCTTTATTGTAGGCAATGCCGCCGCCCGAACCGCCCATCGTGAAAGACGGACGAATCAGTGTCGGGAAGCCGACCTGTTCCTGCGCTGCCAAGGCTTCGTTCATCGTGTGGCAGACAAAAGATTTTGGGCAGGAGAGGCCGATTTTCTCCATCGCCTCCTTAAAGCGGCCGCGGTCTTCCGCTTTGTCAATCGCATCTTCCGTTGCACCGATTAACTCGACATTGTATTTCGCCAGCACGCCGTTGCGCGCCAAATCCAGCGCACAGTTCAGCGCGGTCTGGCCGCCCATCGTGGGCAGAATCGCATCAGGCCGCTCCTTGGCGATAATCTTCTCCACCGTCTGCCACATAATCGGCTCGATGTAGGTAACATCCGCCATTTCAGGGTCGGTCATAATCGTGGCGGGGTTGGAATTCACCAGAATGACTTTATAGCCTTCTTCACGCAAAGCCTTACAGGCCTGTGCGCCCGAATAGTCAAATTCGCAAGCCTGACCGATAACGATAGGGCCGGCGCCGATGATAAGGATGGATTTTAGGTCGGTACGTTTGGGCATGGGTGGGTCTCTATTTAGTTAAAATTAAATCATTTTTATCATACGAAAATGTAATGTTGGGGTACTTTTGTTGTAAAACTTCCCATGATTGATAAGTTTCTAAGAATTGCGCACCCCCATCATTTGGATCGATTTGCACATGCCATATTAAATCATTCCCTGTATATGGATCTAATGTTATGTCATTGTTAAAAAATAAATACCAGTCCATATTTTCATATAAGAATTTATTTATTTCTTTTTCTATTTCCTTATATTTTTTTTCGTTAGTTGAAAAAATATTTTTGAAAGAAAATTTAGTTCTAACAACTAAAATCTCATTAGAAATTAAATAGTCAATTATTGACCGATAAACTTCCTCTGCAGCATTTACAATAGATGTATTTGTATAATTAATAAGTTGCCCACAAAGTGCAATTATTTTTCCATCTACTACTTTTAAGTCTAGATAACATTGTCCGCCATTATCCCAAAATGCTTTAAAAGGCAATCTTTTTTCGATACCAAAATAGTTTTTCTGGTTCAAGTAAATATCACTAAACATTACTAACTCCTTGGTTAAGTGTAACAAGGCTCGTAGCCCGTATGTAGGACGGTACGCATGCACGCGTCCTCCATTTTCTCTGCAACCCCAACCCACCGCGTGCGTGCCTTGCGGCACACACCCCTACCGATGGTTTCAAAGGTCGTCTGAAAAAACGCTTGCGGCGTTTGTTCCATCTGCCTTGCGATAAAGGCTACCTGAAAAATTCCTACTGTTGATATTTCGGGCATTCTTTTTCAGACGACCTGTA
>NZ_KV812095.1:29919-31045 GCF_001813335.1 Neisseria sp. HMSC055H02
CCCCCGTGGGGGAGGGCTGGGGAGAGGGCATTCTTCCAAATCGTGACAATCTTTCCCAAACACCCTAACCGCCCCAAATACAAGCCTTATGGCTTGTTGCCCTCTCTCTAACTCTCTCCCACGGGAGAGAGAACGGGCGGCTGTTGGGATTAAGGGAGCTGCAATCCCAACCTACTGCGTGCGTGCCTTGCGGCGCACACCCTACCGATGGGTTCAAAGGTCGTCTGAAAAAACGCTCGCGGCGTTTGTTCCATCTGCCTTGCGATAAAGGCTGCCTGAAAAATTCCTGCCGTTGATGTTTCGGGCATTCTTTTTCAGATGACCTGCAACGCCTGAATCTGCTGCAACCCGCTCCCTCCCCTGTGGGGGAGGGCTGGGGAGAGGGCATTCTCCAAATTTCCGCAACCTTTCCCAACACCCTAACTGCCCATACAAGCCTTGCGGCTTGTTGCCCTCTCTCTAACTCTCTCCCACGGGAGAGAGAGCGGGGTGGCTGTTGGGGGTTAAGGGTTCTGCAAGGACAACAAATTGTGCAGGCTGCTTTTTTTCTTTTCAGACGACCTTCAATCAACGGCAAATCCAAGAAAGCCGTAGCCCACATGTAGGGTGTGTGCGGTACGCACGCGTTCTCCATTTTCCCTGCAACCCCAACCCACCGCGTGCGTGCCTTGCGGCACACACTCTACCGATGGGTTCAAAGGCCGTCTGAAAAAACACTCGCGGCGTTTGTTCCATCTGCCTTGCGGTAAAAGGCTACCTGAAAAATTCCTGCTGTTGATGTTTCGGGCATTCTTTTTCAGACGACCTGTAATACTTGAATCTGCTGCAACCTGCTCCCTCCCCCGTGGGGGAGGGCTGGGGAGAGGGTATTCTCCAAGTTGCGGCAACTTTTCCCAACACCCTAACCGCCCCAATACAAACCTTGCGGCTTGTTGCCCTCTCTCTAACTCTCTCCCACGGGAGAGAGAACGGGCGGCTGTTGGGATTAAGGGTTCTGCAAGGAAAACAAATTGTGCAGGCTGCTTTTTTCCTTTTCAGACGGCCTGAAATCAACGGTTGAAACCCAAGTTGCTTTTCAAATCGCCTGCAACCGTGAAATCTGCTGCAACCTGCTCCCTCCCCCGTG